>JAICSD010000528.1 GCA_025937075.1 Vicinamibacteria bacterium
GGAAGTGTTTGTGCAGACATGGGAAAGGGCGGGAACGAGTGGCCCCGATGGTAGCAGGCCGCGGCGGGGCGATCAACAGGCGAAACGCGAGGCGGGAGGGGCGAGGCGCGAAGCGCGGTTCAGCGTCGCGACGTCGTCTGGCCTGGGGGCTCGATGGCTGGAGCGGTTGCGCCGACACGTTGTCGTGCGATTGCGGCGACCATTCCGCTCAACCCGATCACGCCGACGAGATTCGGGAAGATCTGCAGGGCGTTCATCAAGTCTCCCCAGGCCCACACCAGATTGACCTTCGCGACGGCACCGAAAGGAATGAGCAGGCAGTAAACCCAGCGATACGGCACGACCACGCGCGGACCGAGCCAGTACTCGAGGAACTGCTCGCCGTAGTAGGCCCAGCCGATGAGCGTGCCGTAGCCGAACAGGAACACGCAGAACGCGACGAGATATCCGCCGAAGCCAGGCATCGCGGCGTCGAACGCGAGGCCGACCGCCGCGGTGCTCGTCGCGCGCTGCCCCACGGGCGCCGCCCAATCGATCGCGCCGGAAAGCATCACGGTCAGCGCGGTCAGCGTGCACGTGCCGAACGAGACGATGATGACTTCGGTGATCGCGTTCAGCCCCTGCTGCAGCGGCTGCGTGCTCTGCGCAGTGCCATACGCGACGCCCGCCGTTCCGTAACCGGCTTCGTTCGAATACATGCCGCGGGCAAGGCCGTAGCGGACGGCGGTGAAGATGCCGAACCCGAAGATTGAATGCGTCGTGAAGGCCTCGCGGAACACGAGCCCGAGCACGGACGGAATTCTGCCGGCGAACGTGATGATGACGACGAGGCTGCCAACCAGATAGATGCCGACCTTGGCAGGCGCGAGCTTCTCGAACGCGCGGCCGATCGACTTGATGCCGCCAATGACCACGAGCCAGGTCAGGATCGCGATGACCACTCCCGAAATCCACGCCGGCACCCCGACCTGCGTGTTCATCACGAGCGCGATCGAGTTCGTCTGGGTGAACGGTGTGGTGGTCAGCGCCGCGATGCCTGCGACGACGGCATACGCCATCGCGAGCGCTGGCGACCTGAGGCCGTCGCGCAGGTAGTACATCGGGCCGGACCGAACGGCGTCGCGTCCGAACGTCTCCCGAAACGACAAGCCGAGAATCGCTTCCGTGAACTTGATCGCGGTGGCGAAAAACCCGTAGCACCAGATCCAGAAGAGCACGCCGGGACCGCCCGACGCGATGCCCGCCGCGACGCCGGCAATGTTTCCGGTCCCGATGGTCGTCCCCAGCGCGGTCATGAACGCCTGGAAGGGGCTCAACACCCCCGCGCCGCCGGCGCCGCGGCCCCCGAAGAACGACCGTACGGCATCGCCCAGCCGGCGGACCTGCACCAGATGCAGCCGCACGCTCAGGAACAGTCCGGTGCCGAACATCAGGATGACGAGCACCGGGACGTACAGCCAGTCAGCCGTGGACTGCACGAGGTCCGCGACGCGGCTCAACAGCATGCGGGAATGATACGTGAACTGGTGGTCAGAGATTCGAGCGGCCCTGGCATCCATCGACCACGATGGAAGCGCCTGACACCCAGGAGGCGCGCGGCGAAGCCAGGAACGCGACGACGTTGGCGACTTCGTCCGCGCGTCCGAAGCGGCCGAACGGAAGATCCCGCCGGATCATTTCCGCAATCGCGTCCGGCTCCGTCTGTTGACGCTTGTGCCAGGAGCCGCCGGGAAACATGATCGAGCCGGGCGCGACGCTGTTGACGCGGATGTTGGCCGGCGCCAGTTGCTGCGCCAGGGCTTTCGCCAGTGACGTTTCGGCGGCCTTGACGGCCGGTTGCCGCGTCCAGTCGAGGAACCCGTCGAGCGCGGCCGGACGCGACAGCGCGAGCGACAGCACGAAGAAGTGCACCGGCAGGAACAGTGCGAGCGCTGCGCCCGACACGCGATGGACGACGAACGCCCAGTAGCCCGGATGGCCGCGGGCACGCGCGTCGTTGCGGCGAATCGCCGTGCCGGTGGAAACGACCGTCGCCATGCCGGTGCCGGATCCCGCGCTTAGCCCGAAAGCGATGCGACGGCGTAAAGCCCGCCGCCGAAAAGGATGAGCGCGAACAGCGCGAGCAC
>JAICSD010000143.1 GCA_025937075.1 Vicinamibacteria bacterium
CGAAGGAATAGCGGGCGCTCAGTGCGCCGTCTTCCTCGGCGGGCTCCTCGATGGGCTCGACGAGTGTGACGACAGCGGGCGACGGCGGTGCCACCGTCGGCGCCTCCTCCGTGACGTAGGAGACGGCCGTCATCGGGCGATTGAGCTCCGCAAGCGCTTCCTGGATGACGGCCGAATAGTGCTTCGTCAGCCAGTCCCGGAAGAGCGCGTTGGGGACGCGTACGCGGACCGCTTCATCCCGCTCGTCGACGAAGGCCGTCGGCTTGAACCAGGTGTAGAAGCTGTGCCGGTTGACCTTGGTTTCGATTCGGGAAAGGACCTGATCCCAGAGATTAGTGCCCGTCATGATTACGATTCCGGGACCTTTCGCCTTCAGGGGCGCCTGTTGAAGGGCGACTGACGGTCGAGGTCTCACAATTCGCCGTCAGATACAAGGGATTTCGACCTTCGCCCCGGGGTTTTTCCACATTTTTTTCCACACCTGTGGAAAACTTCGGGGCGTGACCCTACCCCCGGCGTGGGGAACGGACTGTAGCATAGGGTTTCGAAGTGTGACAAACGCCCTTATTTTCCGGGCCTGAATTGACAGGGCTCTTCCGCCTTCGCTACTATCTGGGTTTCTCCAATTTCGCGGGAATCGCGGCAATCAGGCTGACATCATCATGAAGCGGACGTATCAACCGAATCGGCGGCACCGGAAGCGTACACATGGGTTCCTGGTGCGGATGAGCACGAAAAAGGGGCGCCTGGTGCTGAAGCGGCGCCGCGCCAAAGGGCGAAAGCGCCTGAGCGTTTCGGCGTCGCGCTGAAAGGCACGCGAGACCACCGTCAGTCCGGAGGCGGCTCAACCCGCCCGGCGTCATCCCCATGTCGTCGCAGACTCTGCCCCGCGCCCGCCGGCTGCGCCGCCGGACCGAGTTCCAGCGGGTGTTCGACACCGGGCGCAGAGTACATGGCCGATATTTCACGATCATCGCGTCCCCTGCTGCGGGTGACCGCCTCGTCGACGATGACGAATCGAACGGGTCTTCGCGGCTCGGCATCGTCGCGTCACGCCGCCTCGGGGGCGCTGTCGTGAGAAATCGCGCGAAACGTCTGATTCGAGAAGTGTTCAGAACGGAAGCCCAGGCCCGGCCGGCGCTCGATTTGATCGTGATTCCCAAGCGCACTCTGCTCGACGCTCCGTGGTCCGCCCTGCGCGACGACTTTCGCGCGACGCTCCGGCGCTGCGGGCGTCCGGGACCGAGATGACGATCACCGCTCGTGTGGCGCTTGGCGCTATCCGATTGTACCAGTTGACCTTGTCGTCAATGACCGGCGGCGGGTGCCGCTTCGTGCCGTCGTGCTCCGTCTACGCCGCGGACGCGATCCGGACGCACGGGACCTGGCGGGGCACGCTCTTCGCGCTTCGCAGGCTCGCGCGATGCCATCCGCTCGGCGGCTCCGGGCTCGATCCGGTTCCCCCTCGCCACACCGAGGGGCCAGCCTCGGCGAACTGATCTTCGTCCATGCAGCGCAACGTTCTGCTGTTCGTCGTGCTCTCGTTCCTGGTGATCGCCGGGTTTCAGTTCCTGATGCCGTCGAAGCCGGAACAGGTGCCGCCGAGAGCGCCGACCACGGCGCCCACGGCAAAGCCGGCAAATCCGCCTCCGGCGTCACAGTCGTCGCCCGCTCCGAGTTCGTCTTCCCCCGCCGCCGCCTCCCCCGAGCCCGCCACACGTGCGACCACCCCTGCGCCTGCGGCCGCTGACGGGCGCGACGTCACCGTGGAAAACGCGTTCATCCGCGCGGTCTTCACGACGCACGGCGGCGCCCTCGAGAGTTGGCGTCTGAAGAAGTACCACGACACCGCTGGTGTCGAGCTGGAGCTGGTGCCGCAGACGGTCGGGGCAGACGTTCCGCTGCCGTTCACGCTGAGCGTAGAGGATGCGGCGCTCTCGAGCGAGCTGGAGAACGCCAGCTTCACGCCGAGCGCGGACGCCCTGCACGTCGATCAAGGGCAGCAGACGCTTCGCTTCGATTTTCGCAACGCAAGCGGGCTCGAAGCGCACAAGACGTTCACGTTCTCGGCGTCGCAGCCGTACCTGCTGACGTTCTCGGCGTCGGTGACCCGCGCGGGTCAACCTTTGGCCTTCACGGTGCAGGGCGGCCCGTCGATCGGCGGCGGTCTCGTGCCGCACTCGCGCGGCTACAACCCGCCGTCGCAGCCAATCTTCTTCAAGGACGGCAGCGTCAAGCGCGTCGCGCAGGACAAGATTCCGGCGCAAGCGGTCCAGCAGGGCACCTTTGGGTTCGTCGGCGTCGACGATCACTACTTCCTCGACGCCCTCGTCGCGCCGAAGGCGGCGCTCCGCGTCGAGTACCAGCCGCTCGTGGTTCCGACCGAAGGCAATCCCGACGGCAAGCATTTCGTGCGCTGGTGGATCGACTTCCCGTCTCCACCGTCCGACGCGACGTTCTTTCTCGGTCCGAAGGATTTCGACGTCCTTGCCGCCATCGATCGCAATCTCGTGCGCGCGATTGACTTCGGCATGTTCGCCTGGCTCGCCGTCCCGCTGTTGCGCGCGCTCAAGTGGATCAACGGGTTCGCCGGCAACTACGGATGGTCCGTCATCATCCTCACGGTCCTGATCAACCTCGCGATGTTCCCGCTCCGGCACAAGAGCGTGGTCTCCATGCGGAAGATGCAGGAGATTCAGCCGGAGGTGAAGGCGATCCAGGATCGCTACGCGAAGCTGAAAATGAGCGATCCGGCCCGCTCGAAGATGAATGTCGAGCTGATGAACCTGTATCGCGAGCGCGGCGTGAACCCCGCCAGCGGCTGCGTACCGATGCTCCTGACGTTCCCCGTTCTGTTCGCGTTCTACGCGCTGCTCGCCGTCGCGATCGAGCTGCGCGGCGCGCCGTTCATCCTGTGGATTCACGATCTGGTCGCGCCCGATCCCTACTACGTCCTCCCGGTGCTCATGGGGGCGACGATGTTCTTTCAGCAGCGGATGACGCCGACGACGGCGGATCCGATGCAGCAGAAGATGATGCTGGTCATGCCGGTCGTCCTCGCCGGCATGTCGCTGTGGTGGTCGAGCGGGCTGCTGCTCTACTGGACGGTCAGCAACCTCTGGGGCATCGGGCAGCAGATGATCACGAATCGGCTCATCGGGCCGATGCAGCAGCGGACCGTCAGGCCGCCAGCCGAGCGACGGGTGAAGAAGCCCGGGAGCGGGCGCACCGATCAGGCGAAGGAGCGCGAGTAATGGACGTGCAGCAGAAGGTCGCCGGCTTCATGACGGATGTTCTCTCGGCGATGGGGCTGTCGCTCGACGTGCACGTAGAGGACACGCCGGACGCCATTCGCATCGAGCTGTCGGGCGACGGCGGCGAGATCCTGCTCCGGCGCAAAGCCGAGGCGCTCGATGCGCTGCAGCAGATCGTCAACACGGGCTTCCGGCGCGAGCTGAAGGACGACCGCAGCTTCGTCGTCGATTGCATGGATTACCGCAAGGCGAAGGACGCCGAGCTGCGCCAGATGGCGCGGTTCATGATGGACAAGGCACGGAGTTCCGGTTCGCCGCAGGAAATGGGGCCGCTCAACCCGTACTGCCGACGGCTGGTCCATCTCACCGTCGCGGAAGATTCGCAGATGACGTCCGAGAGCATCGGCGACGCGTATCTGAAGACGGTGATCATTTCGGCGCGGCGGTGACGGCTGCCGCGGCCCTGAAAGGACCGCGCTACGATAACGGGCCGGAAGGCCCACGCCACGTACGTGGGGCGGCCCTTTCAGGGCCACCAGAACTCCATCAGAAGGCATGTTCTCTACCGACGACACCATCGTCGCGATTGCCACCCCTCCCGGCCGCGGGGCGATCGGCATCGTCCGCCTGAGCGGCGCGTCAGCGCTGGCCATCGGGTGTGCGCTCACGCGGCAAACCGCGCTGCGGCCGCGGCACGCGACGTTCTGCCGCGTGGCGAGCGATGAGGGCGGCGCGGCGCTCGACGCGGTGATTGCCATCTTCTTTCCCGCGCCGCGTTCGTACACGGGCGAAGACCTCGTGGAGATCTCGGCGCACGGGAGTCCGACGATCCTCGAGCAGATTGTGAGGGCGTCGGTGCGCAGCGGAGCGCGGCTGGCAAACCCTGGCGAGTTCACGCTGCGCGCATATCTGAATGGCCGCATCGATCTCGTGCAGGCGGAAGCCGTGGCCGATCTCATCGACGCGGTGACGCCGGCGCAGGCGCGCCTCGCGTTCGATCAACTCGAGGGAACCCTCACGGTGCGCCTCCGCGCGCTCGATGCGCGCCTGCTCGACGTCATCGCGCCGCTCGAAGCCTCGCTCGACTTCCCGGATGAGGGGTATCACTTCACGGATCCCGCGGGCACGGCAACGCTGCTCGAAGGGCTTGCCGCTGACCTCGACGCGCTGCTCGCCGACGCTGCCCGCGGACGGCTCATTCGTGAAGGCCTGACGGTCGCGATCGCAGGCCGGCCGAACGTTGGAAAGTCCAGCCTGTTCAACAGGCTCGCCGGAGCCGCCCGCGCGATCGTGACGGACGTGCCCGGCACCACGCGGGATCTCCTGACGGAGCGCGTCGACATCGACGGAATCCCGATGACGCTCGTCGATACGGCGGGCCTTCGCGACGCGAGCGGAGACGCGATCGAGGAAGAAGGCATCGCGCGCGCGCGCCAGGCGGGCGCGGCAGCGGACGTGCTGCTTCTCGTTCTCGATGGCTCCGAGCCGCTCTCGGACGTCGATCGTGCGCTGCTCGACGACACGGGGCGCCGGGCGCGCGTGGTGGTCGCGAGCAAAGCGGATCTGCCGCAGGCCTGGCGGAACGACGCGCTGGACGCGCTGCCGGTTTCGTCGCTGACAGACGAAGGCATCGACGCGCTCCGTGAAGCGTTGGCGAGTGCGGCATCGCCGGCGCCCGGACGCGATCGCCCTGCTATCTCCAACCTGCGTCACGCCGATCTCCTGGTGCGCGCGAAGGACGCGATCGCGCGCGCATCCGTCGCCGCCGCAGGCGGACGGCCCGAGGAACTGGTGCTCGCCGATTTGCACGAGGCGCGCGGGTATTTCGACGACGTGGCGGGCGTCCGCGCGCCCGACGAAGTGCTGCACGCGATCTTCGACCGCTTCTGCATCGGTAAATAAGGACATACTTAAGTCTCAAATGTTGCACCACGAGGTCATCGTGATTGGCGCGGGGCACGCGGGGGTGGAAGCCGCCTGGGCTGCTGCGCGTATCGGATGTGACGTGGCGGTCTGCACGCTGTCGCGCGAGACGGTGGCCCAGATGCCGTGCAATCCCGCGGTCGGGGGCACCGCGAAGGGACATCTCGTACGCGAGATCGATGCGCTCGGCGGCCTGATGGGCCTCGCGATCGATGCGACCGGCATTCAGTTCAAGCTGCTGAACCGGAGCCGCGGTCCGGCGGTGTGGTCGCCGCGCGCGCAGGCCGACAAACGCCAGTACGGCCGGTGGGTTCGTGAGACGCTCGAGGAGCTCCCGAACCTTTCCTGGATTGTCGGCAGGGCCGGGCGGATCCTCGTCGAGCGCGGCAAGGTATGCGGCCTCGCGCTGGAAGATGGAGCCGAGTACCGCTGCGACGCGCTGATCGTGACGACCGGCACGTTCCTGAATGGCCTGATCCACGTCGGCCCCGAGCAGCGTCCCGCCGGACGCGCGGGCGAACCGCCGTCGCGCCACCTCGCCGAATCGCTGAAATCCTTCGATTTCACGTGGGGGCGTCTGAAGACCGGCACGCCCCCGCGACTCCATCGCCGAAGCATCGATTTTTCGAAGTTCCGGGAGGAGCACGGCGACGATCCGCCGGTGCCGTTCTCATTTCTCACGCACGCGATCGAACGACCCCAGATCGCATGTCATCTGGTGCACACGACGGAGCGGGTGCACGACCTCGTTCGGGCGCATATCAGCGAGTCGCCGCTGTACAACGGGCAGATCTCCGGAATCGGGCCGCGGTACTGCCCGTCGCTCGAGGACAAGATCATGCGGTTTGCTCACCGGGAGCGGCATCAGATCTTTCTCGAGCCCGAAGGGATCGACGTCGACGAGATCTACGTCAACGGGTTCTCGATGAGCCTTCCGGCAGACGTGCAGCGGCAGGTCGTGCAAGCCATGCCCGGCCTGGAAGACGCGGAGATGCTGCGGCCCGGCTACGCCGTCGAGTACGACTTCATTCGGCCGACTGAGCTTCGAAGGACCCTCGAGGCACACCGCGTATCCGGCCTTTTTCTGGCCGGCCAAATCAACGGGACGTCGGGCTACGAGGAAGCGGCCGCGCAAGGCTTGATGGCTGGAATCAACGCGGCGCGCTCGATCCGTCGAGCCGAGTCACTCGTGCTCGGCCGCAACGAGTCATATATCGGGGTCATGATCGATGACCTGACCACGCGAGGGTGCCTCGAACCGTACCGCATGTTCACATCACGCGCGGAACATCGTCTGCTTCTCCGAACCGACAACGCGGACCTGCGTTTGACGCCGCGCGGGCGCGCCGTCGCGCTGGTAGATGATCAGCGTTGGGCACGATTCGTGGACCGCCGCGACCGCTTCCACAGGAACCTGGAGAAGATTCGGCACTCTTCCGTCGATGTGAACGGTGTCCGGACGGGCGCGGCACGCGCGCTGGCGCGGCCAGGGACGGACGTGACCGCGATCGCAGCCACGCTGCCGCTCGAAATCACCAACTCTCATATCGATCTGGCGACGCTCGAGACGGAATTCCGCTACGCAGGCTACCTCCGCCGGGAGCTCGCCATCGTCGAGCGTGTCCGGAAGCAGGAGCTGCGCGGAATTCCATCGACCTTTTCTTACGATGGAATTCCTGGTCTGTCGCGAGAGATGGTCGAGCGTCTCGCGGCGGTGCGGCCAGAGACACTGGGTCAGGCTGGCCGGATCCCCGGTGTGACGCCGGCGGCGGTTGCCGTGATCGCCGCCCGCTTGAACCGATAATCTCCCAATGGATTCGGAGGTCCGGGACCGACTGCTCATCCGCGCCGCGGCCGCGCGGGTGGAAATTCCAGACCGTGCCTGCGATCGACTGCTGGCGTATTACGCCCTTCTCATTCGGTGGAATCGGGTCGTCAACCTCACGTCTCTGGACGATCCAGATGCTGCGCTCGACCGGCTCTTAATCGAGCCGATTTCGGCCGCGGCTCACCTGCCAGCCTCCGCCTTTCTGGTGGATCTCGGTTCCGGCGGCGGCTCCCCTGCTATTCCGCTTGCGATCGCTCTTCCCGCGTCCGGGCTCGAAATGATCGAGTCGAGGACGAGAAAGGCTGCATTTCTGCGCGAGGCGGTACGCGAGCTTGGCATCAATGCACGAGTCGAATCGGCCCGATTCGATGACGCCCTGCGGGGCAGGACACTCCAGTCGCCGGCGGTGATTTCCGCCCGCGCGATTCGGCTCGGAGCGGCTCACTTCGAGACGATCGCCGGAGCGCTTCCGGAGGGATCGCACGTGGCGCTTTTCCAAGCCTCCTCTCACCGTGTTCCCGCGACCGATTACCCCTCGACGCTACGGGAGGTTGGGAGGTATCCTCTCGTGCCGACCAACCAAAGCAGCCTGACCCTGCTCAGCAAGGTTGCTGGCGATGTTCCACGTGGAACATCTGGTTCAGCCGTTGATATTGGTCGTTTAACCTAATGAGTCGGATCTTTGCGGTGGCCAACCAGAAGGGCGGGGTCGGCAAGACGACCACGGCCATCAATCTCGCGACGGCGCTCGCGATCGCGAAACAGCACGTGCTCGCCGTCGACATGGACCCCCAGGGCAACCTGACGAGCGGGTTCGGCCTGAAGGGGCGCGCGGCCCCGGCAGGCACTATCTACGAGGCGCTCACCACCGGAGAGCCGCCGGACGACCCGGCAGCGTTCGTCCTCGACACGTCGGTTAAAGGGCTCTCGCTGATCCCCGCGGATAGGAATCTGACCGGCGCCGAGGTGGAGCTCGTGACGTTGACGAACCGCGAGCGGCGGCTCCGCGACCTCGTCTCGTCCCTGCGCGATCGCTTCGATTTCGTCTTCATCGACACGCCGCCCTCGCTCGGGCTGCTCACGCTCAATGCGCTCGTCGCGGCTGACGCCGTGCTGATCCCGCTCAACTGCGAATACTTCGCCCTCGAGGGCCTCGCCGATCTCGTCGCCACGCTGCGGCGCGTTCGGGGCGCGCTCAATCCATCGCTCGACATCGCAGGCGTCTTGATGACGATGTACGACGAGCGGACGAATCTGGGACAGCAGGTCGCGCGAGATATCCGCGAGTTCTTCCAGGATCGCGTGTTCTCCACGGTCATCCCGCGCAACATCAAGCTTGGCGAAGCGCCGAGCCACGGCCTGCCGGCCATTCTTTACGACGTCAAATCGCGCGGCGCCGAAGCGTACCTCGCGCTCGCGCGCGAGCTGCTGGCGCGTGAGCGCGCCGCCGCACCGGAGCCCCAGCATGGTTGAGAAACGTCCCGCCCTCGGCCGCGGCCTGAGCGCGTTGATTCCAGATACCCCGGTGGCTCCGGCGCCGGCCGACCGCGCCCTCGAAGTGGACACGGATCTGCTGCGCCCGAACCGCTTTCAGCCGCGCACGGAGATGGACGAGGAACGGATCGAGGAGTTGTCGCGCTCGATTCGCTCGAACGGCATCATTCAGCCGATCGTCGTCCGCCGCGTGGACGGCGCGTACGAAATCGTCGCCGGCGAGCGGCGCTGGCGGGCGGCGCAGCGCGCCGGCCTCCTGAAGGTGCCGATCGTCGTCCGCGAGATTCCCGATGACCGGCTGCTCGCCGTGGCGCTGATCGAGAATATCCAGAGGCAGGATCTGAATCCGATCGAGGAGGCGCAGGCGTATCGCCGGCTTGCGGACGACTTTCACCTCACGCAGGAAGCGATTGCCGACGCCGTCGGGAAAGATCGATCGTCCGTCGCGAACTATTTGCGGCTGCTGCGGCTGCCGCAGGAGATTCGCACGAGCGTCGCGACGGGCGCGCTGTCGATGGGACATGCGCGCGCGCTGCTCGGCCTCGGAGACGAAGGAGTGCTGCTCCAGCTCGCGCGCGACATCGTGTCCGCGAACCTTTCCGTGCGTGAGACGGAAGAGCGCATCCGCAAGGCGCAGCAGCCGCCCGCGCAAAAGCCGGAGCCGGTCAAGGACGTCCACACGCGCGCGGCGGAAGACAAGCTGCGGCTCTCCCTCGGCACCCGCGTCCGCATCGTCCGCAAGGGCAAGGGTGGACGGATTGAGATCGATTTCGGCACTGAAGATGAGTTACAGCGACTCTACGAACTACTGACCGAGTCGTGAGGTTTCCAGGTTCCGGGGTTCTGGGTTCCGGGTTCCAGAGTTCGGTTCCAGGTTCAGAGTTCCGGGAACGTGGAACCCGGAACAGAACCCGAGGAACGTGGAACCCCACGAGCGAAGCTACCAAATGAAACGACTCACCGATTACGCTGCCTGCGCCGGTTGAGCGAGCAAACTCGCCGCAGGCGAGCTTGCCCAGGTGCTGGGTGCCTTGTCCGTGCCGTCCGATCCCCGCGTGCTGGTCGACTACCGCACGGCGGACGATGCGGGTGTGTACAAGCTGGATGAGACACGGGCGCTCGTGCAGA
>JAICSD010000332.1 GCA_025937075.1 Vicinamibacteria bacterium
CAACTCCCAATTCCCAACTCCCAAATTCTGCTGATCTCCTGATCTACTGTGACCCGTCTGTGAGCCGTTCGGCTATCGAGTGCCGCTCGCGGGCTTCCACGTCACCCGAGCGATCTTCCCGACGCCGCTCTCGGCCAGCCACAACACGTCGTTCGCGCCGACATCCATGTTCCGCACCGTGCCGCCGCCGCTCGGGATTGGGAACGACTGCATCTTCTTCGTACCCGGCACGAACCGGACCAGCATGTTGCGCGCATCGTTGCCCGTTTCGGCGTACCAGACAGCGCCGTCGGACGTGACGGCGATCGCATAGGGCTGCGAGTTTACGCCCGAGGGGGACGCGAACTCCTCGACCTTGCCGGTCTTCGGATCCAGATGCCCGAGATATCCGCGCGCGTAGTCGGTGTAGTAGACGGTGTCGTCCTTGGCGATTGCAATCCGTCGCGGACGCGCGTCCGCGTTCGGCAACGGATACTCGGTAATCTTCATCGTTGCCGGATCGATGCTGCCGATCTTGTTCGTGTTGAACTCGTCGAAGAACGGCACCTCTCTGGAGTTGAGCTGAATTCCGTACGGCCGCGCATTCGCCGTCGGCGGAGCCACGAGCGTGATCGTGCCGGTTTTCGGATCGAGGGTTCCGACGAAGTTGCCCCCCTGCACCGTGAACCACAGGATTCCGCGGCTGTCGAAAACCGGCGTGTGCGGATCGCGCGCCTTCGGATCGGGCATCTTGTATTCGGTGACCTTGCCGGTCTTCGGATCGATCTTTCCAATCAGCCCGGCAGAATTGCCCGTGTACCAGATGTTGCCTTCGTTGTCCTCGGTGAGCCCGTGCGGACCCGAGTTCGGTGTGGGCAGCGGGAATTCCTTGAATTGACCTGTCGCGGGATCGAGCCGTCCGATGACATTCGCGCGCTGGCCCGTGTACCAAACGGAGCCGTCGCGCGCGACAGCGGGATCGTGGGGGTACGGTGGATTGCTTGGCGTCATCCACTCGTCGATCTTGACCTCGACGGTGTCGGCGGGAGCGGCGGCGTGCAGAAGTGCGGCAATCGCCACGATGCCCAGGACCGTCACTGGCACTGTTGAAATGCGCATCGTTATACTCCTTCTGTGCGGATTTTAGTCCCGATCGGCGCCGTGTTCGCGACGCTCACGCTCGGGCTTGGCGCGTACCGCGAGGGACCGCTCCCGAACATGACGGGTGGGTTCGGCGAACCCTCGTGCCAGTCCTGCCATTTCGACAATCCGTTGAATGCTTCCGGTGGGTCGCTTACGCTGGACGGCGTTCCGCCGCAGTTCGTTCCCGGCCGCGATTACGAGATGAGCGTGACGCTGACGCGCGACGGACTGAAGCGCGGCGGTTTCGAGATGTCGGCGCGATTCGCGGAGGGGGCCGACACCGGGAAGCAGGCCGGGGCCTGGCGGGCACCCGCCCCACGATTGCAGATTGTCCCGTCCAAAACCGATCCATCATTGATGTTCGTGCAGCACACGACCGCAGGCACGCTCTGTTCGCAGCGCGGATCGAATTCATGGATGATGACGTGGACGGCCCCGGCGGTCGCTGTGCCCGTGCAGTTCAACCTCGCCGCCAACGCCACGAACGATGATGCATCGCCTCTCGGTGACTACATCTATCTTCTCGAACGACGTGCGGACCCGAAATGACCGCCGCACTGCCTGGTGCTGATGGACTATCACATTCCTGACCGCTTCGACGGTCCGAGCGGGCAATCGGCGCGCCGACGGCGCCTGCTCGTCCCGATTCTACTGATCCTGCTCGTGCTCTTCACCGGCGGGACCGTGATCTCGTACTACGTCGAAGCGCTCTGGTTCGGTGCGCTGGGTTACGGCAGCGTGTTCTGGACGTCGCTGAACATCCAGGGACTCGTGTTCGCCGCCTTTGCGGCTGCGACCTTCGCGATCCTCTACGGCTCCTTTCTCGTGATGAAGCCCGCGACGCTTGGCGAGGGAAGCGTCATCTTCATCAACAACCGCGCCATTACGCTCCCTGTCGGCCCCGTGCTGCGCTCGATCGCGTTGCTGATCTCGATCGTGATCGCGATTGCAATCGCGGCCGGGATGATGGCGAACTGGTCGACCCTCGCGTTGTGGTGGTACGCGGGCCGCGCCTCGTCGCTCCCCGCACCGGCGCAAGTAGCCGATCCAATCTTCGGACGGCCGATTGCGTTTTACCTCTTCACGCTTCCCGCGTGGCAGCTCCTGGCCGGATGGGTGACGGCGCTTGCAGTGATCGTGGCCTTCGTTGCGCTTCTGTTCGCGCTCGCCGCCGGCGGCCGGCGGAGGCTTCAACTTCGGAGCAGGGATGCCTCGTCGGTTCGTGCCTGGCGCGCGCTGGGGGTGGCCTGGGCGATCGTGCTGCTCGCATTTGCCGTTCGTGCGTATATCGCGCGATTCGATCTGCTGTTTTCCGAGCACACGATCTTCACGGGCGTCAGCTACACCGACGCGCACGTCACGCGCTACGGCCTGCTGATCGTCTCGATCGCGCTCGCCGCCGGGGCGATCATGGCTGTCGTGGTCGCACTGTCGGCGGCGCGCGTACGATGGCTGGTCGCCGCGGCCGTTCCGGCCGTGGCATGTTTCTTCGCGATGACCCTGATCGCCGCGTATGTCAACGCGTTCATCGTGAAGCCCAACGAGCTCGTGCGCGAACGGCCTTTCATTGCGCACAACATCGAGCTGACGCAGCGGGCGTATGGACTCAACCGCCTGTCGCAGCGTGCGTTTCCGGCGGAATCCGGCCTCGATGCGGCCGACGCCGCGCGCAACGACGCGACGCTGCAGAGCATCCGGCTGTGGGACTGGCGAGCGCTGCAGGACACGATCCGGCAGATTCAGGAGATCCGCACGTACTACGATTTCCCCGATATCGACATCGACCGCTATTCCATCGACGGCACGGTCCGTCAGATGATGCTCGCGGCGCGCGAGCTGAGCGTCGCGAAGCTGCCCGTGAGCAGCCGCAACTGGATCAACGAGAAGCTGATCTACACGCATGGCTACGGCGTGACGATGAACCCGGTGAACGGATTCACGCCGGAAGGCCTGCCCGCGCTCGTGCTGAGCAACATGCCCGTTCAGAGCACGATCCCGAGCATCGAGGTGACGCGTCCGGAGATCTACTTCGGCGAGCTGACGACGACGGACGTCTACGTCAAGACGCGCCAGAAGGAGTTCAATTATCCGCAGGGTCAGACGAACAGCCTCACGTCCTATGAAGGCACCGGCGGGATTGTGCTCGGCAACTGGCTGCGCCGCCTGGCGATTGCGATCGATCGCGGCGATCTCGCGAAGCTCCCGTTCAGCGACGACGTGACGGCCGAAAGCCGCCTGCTCATGCGGCGCACGATCCGCGACCGCGTGCAGGCGCTCGCGCCTTTCCTCACGTTCGATCCGGATCCCTACATCGTCATCGACGACGCCGGGCGATTGTTCTGGATGATGGACGCCTTCACCACGTCGGACAGCTACCCGTACTCGCGCGGGTACGGGATCGAGAACACCGGCGTGAACTACATCCGCAACAGCGTCAAGGTCGTCGTCGATGCCTACAACGGGACCACGACCTTCTACGTGTTCGACGCGGAGGATCCCGTCATCGCCGCGTACCGGCGGATTTTTCCCTCGCTCTTCAAGGACGCGACCACGATGCCCGCGGACCTCCGGCGGCACGTGCGGTACCCCGAACTGCTGCTGACGTTGCAGGCGGAGGTCTATGCCCTGTACCACATGGCGGATCCCGAGGTCTTCTACAACCGCGAGGATCTGTGGGCGGTTGCGTCCGAAGTGGTGATGAACGCGCAGCGCGAGCAGGCGACACAGCCGATGGAGCCGAATTTCGTGCAGATGGCCCTGCCGGGGGAGCAGCGGACGGAATTCGTCGAGATGCTGCCGTTCACGCCGGCCAATCGCAACAACCTGATTGGCTGGATTGCGGGACGCAGCGACGATCCGAACTATGGCGAGATCGTGGTGTACGACTTTCCGAAGACACGGCTCGTCGACGGGCCGCTGCAGGTCGAAGCGCGCATCGATCAAAACGCGCAGCTCTCGGGTCAGTTGTCGCTGTGGAACCAGCAGGGATCGCGCGTGCGCCGCGGCGCCCTGCTCGTCATCCCCATCGGGCGCTCGCTGCTGTACGCGCAGGCGATCTACCTGCAGGCGGAGCGGAGCCCGATGCCCGAGCTGCGCCTGGTGGTTCTTGCACTGCAGGATCGGCTCGCGTACGGTCCGACGTTCGACGCGGCTCTGAACGGCCTGTTCGGCGAGCGCGCCGCGCCGCCGCCTCCGTCTCCTTCGGCGGGAGCACCCGCGGCCGCCCAACCGGCAGACCTGGACGCATTGATCGCGTCCGCGGCGGCCGACCTCGCGGACTATCAGCGTCTGACCGCGGAAGGGAAGTTGGGGGAGGCGGGGCAGAAGCTCGAGCACTTGAAGGGCACGCTCGACGAGCTCGCGAAACGGCGACGGTGATCCGGCACGCGCGCACGACGCGACCGGTCAGGCGCGGCGGCAATCCCGGCGGTGGGTGCACGGGCCGGAGAAATGAAAAAGCCCTGACCCGAGCGGTTCGCTCAGGCCAGGGCCGTTTCGCGTTTCGGCTTCTTCTTAGTACATGCCGCCCATGCCGCCCGGCCCACCTGGCGCCGCGGCTTCCTTCTTCTCCTCGGGAATCTCGGAGACGAGGGCCTCGGTGGTGAGCAGGAGCGACGCGATGGACGAGGCATTCTGGAGCGCCGTGCGCACGACCTTCACCGGGTCGATGACGCCCGCTGCCACCAGGTTCTCGTACTTGTCGCTGCCGGCGTTGTAGCCTTCATCGCCCTTCGCGTCCTTCACGCGGGAGACGACAATGGAGCCTTCCTGGCCAGCGTTGGTCGCGATCCAGCGCAGCGGCTCTTCGATCGCCTTGCGGATGATGTCGACGCCGACCTTCTGATCGTGATCGAGCTTGAGGCCTTCGAGCGACTTGCCGGCGCGGATGAGCGCGACGCCGCCGCCCGGCACGATGCCCTCTTCGACCGCCGCCTTGGTGGCGTGCATCGCGTCTTCGACGCGCGCCTTCTTCTCCTTCATCTCGGTCTCGGTGGCCGCGCCGACCTTGATCACGGCGACGCCGCCGACCAGCTTGGCGAGGCGCTCCTGCAGCTTCTCGCGGTCGTAGTCCGAGGTGGTCTCCTCGACCTGCGTGCGGATCTGCTTGACGCGGCCCTCGATCTGGCCCTGCGTGCCCGACCCTTCGACGATGGTCGTGTTGTCCTTGTCGATCGTCACCTTCTTGGC
>JAICSD010000563.1 GCA_025937075.1 Vicinamibacteria bacterium
CAGCATGGTTCAGATTACCGCCGCAACATCACTGCGGTTGGACATTCCCGCCGCGTGCGTTGGCCTCGTTCTGCGGGATTGGGAGGCGCTGTACCAGCGCGTCCTTCGTCGGACCCGGCGTCGGAATCCCGGGCTGGGAAACGTAGTTCTGGTCCAGCAGTCCGTACTGGCGCAGCGCGACCAGATACTGCGGTCCCTCGAGAATGAACGAGTAGCGGTACTCGTACAGCACCGCCTGGATCGCCGCACTCGCCGACGTGAACGTCGAGTACGCGGGGAGCCCACCCTCGATCGTGTGCACCACGTTGATGTCCGCCGTCGCGGATGCCAGGTCGCCCAGGGCGATCTCCGCCTGCGCGCGCAGCAGGTACAGCTCCGCGTTGCGCCGGATCGGGAGCGGCGCCTTCAGGTTCGCGGTGTTGGTCGGATCGGTGACCGCGATCCGGTTCGGCGCGGACGTGTAGGCCTGCGACGTGAGCGCCGTGGCCGGAATGATCTTCGCGTTCCGCTTGTCCGCCGGATCGATCGAGTTGACGAAGTTGACCGTGAGCAGATTGTTCACGTCGACCAGCGGATTGCCGAAGTTGTCCGGCGTATCCTGCGTGTACTCATAGTACGGCCCCTGCTTGAGCGACGCCGCGGTCGGCGTGACCCCCGCGAGCGCCGCATCCAGCGCCGTCTTTGCCGCCGCCGCCGCCGTCAGATCGGGCGAGGACGGATTCAGCAGCGCCAGGTACACCTCGGCTTCGCCCTTCAGGCCGCGATTGTAGGCCATCAGGTTCCCGACCTGCGAGTAGTCACCGAACAACGTGTACCCGGTCGGCACGTCGAACGGCACCGTGGAGCTGGCGCCAGCCGTGTTGAAGTTCGCGTAGGCGCTGTCGAGGAGCGCGATGATCTTCGGCAGCGCGTTCTCGGGCTTGAGAATCGGATCCTGGACCGTGGGATCCGCACCCTGGATCACGATTCCGTTCGTGTCGTGAAAGTCGAGAACGTTCAGGTAATCCTTCGCGGCCAGCGTCTGAAGGAATCCGGCCGTGGCTGCCTGGTCCGTCGCCGAGAGCGACGTGAACGCATTGTCCTTCCGAAGCTGCTGCCCCGCGCGGATCGCCTGATAGTAGCCGTTCCACTGCGCGCCGCCGACGAAGTCGGACGGATCGGGCTGCGTCTGGAAGAACTCCGTCGTGATGCGCGGGTCGTTCGGGCTCACCACGAGCGTGTTGCGCCCCATGATGTTGCCGTACGTGTAGTACGAGCCGCCCACCGCGCTGCGATCAGCCGCGACGACGCCCGTAATTAGCGTCTGCAGCGTCTGGGGCGACCCGGCGACGACGCGATCCGTACTGGGCGCCGCCGGGTTGTCCTTGCACGCGCCGGCCAGGACCACCAGGCCTCCGACCAGCGCAATCGTATGCTTCCTCATCGTGAGGATCCCCGTGAGTTAGAAAGTGGCGTTGATCGAGAAGTAGAACTGCCGCGACGGCGGATACGGCGTCACGTCGATGAAGCGACCGATCGC
>JAICSD010000353.1 GCA_025937075.1 Vicinamibacteria bacterium
ATGTTCTCACTGCACGTCGACACCGCGCGGAGCTGGCGGGGCGGCCAGAACCAGGTGCTCCTGACCGTCCTCGGGCTGCGCGCCGCCGGGCATCGCGCGGCGCTCGTCGCGCATCCCGCCGGCGAACTGCGGCGGCGAGCGCAGGAGGGTCTGGAGCTCTTCGCGATCGCGCCGCGCAGCGAGATGGATCTCTCGGCCGCGTGGAAGTTCTCGCGGCTCGTCAAACAGCTTCGTCCCGACGTTGTCCACGCGCACGATCCGCACGCGGTTGCGATGGCGGCGCTGGGCCTGTCGATGAGCACCGAACCGTCGAAACCGCGGCTCGTCGCTTCCCGCCGCGTCGATTTTCATCTGAAGAGCCACGCCTTGTCGCGGTGGAAATATCGCCAGGTCGAGCGGTTCATCTGCGCCTCTGAGGCCATCCGCCAGATGCTCGTCAGCGACGGTGTTCCGGCGGCCCTGACGATCACGGTGCACGAGGGGATCGACGCGGAACACGTCGCGGCTGCCCCCGCGGCGGATCTCCACGGGGAGTTCTGGCTTCCGCATCACGCGCCGATCGTGGGGAACGTCGCAGCCCTCGTGCCGCACAAAGGCCAGCGCCACCTGATCGAAGCGGCAGCGCTCGTCGTCCGCACCGTGCCGGACACGCGGTTCGTCATCGCCGGCGAAGGAGAGCTTCGTCCATCGCTCGAGCGGCTGATTCGAGAACGCCGCCTGGAGAAGCACGTCTTCCTCGCCGGGTTCCGTCCCGATGTGCTTTCGGTGCACAAAGCGTTCGACATCTTTGCCATGAGTTCGCTCACCGAAGGGCTTGGCACCTCGGTGCTCGACGCGATGGCGTGCGCGAAACCTGTCGTCGCCACGACCGCCGGCGGGATCCCCGAGGCCGTGGTAGACGGCGTCACGGGTCTGCTGGTCGCGCCCAGGGATCATGCCGCGATGGCCCGGGCGCTCGTGACGCTGCTGACAGACGAGGGTGCGCGTCAGCGGATGGGAGCGGCGGGGCTGCGGCGCGTGCGCGAGGAGTTCAGCGTCGAAACAGTGGTGCAGGAAACTCTGGCCGTCTACGACGCCGTGCTGAGTCGATGAACGGCCCTGTCAATTGGATAACTTGAGGGCGAGCAAGGCAGGCTTGCAGCCCGAGTGGCCGCGCGGGCAATCATCGAAGGTGACGGCTGCGCCATTGTCCGAGAAGGTAATCCCGCGAGCGATCCTGCTGGGCGGGAAGCCGTCGGGATCGATCAGGCTCACGGCCCCGAGGTTCTGTCCCGATTGCGCATCGAAGACGCGGAGCTGGTATCCGTTCACCACGAAACCGACCCGGCGGCTGTCGGGCGTCCACGCGATTTCACTGACCTCCTCGTCTCCGGTCAACGCCTCGATGGTCTTGGAGGAACCGCGGCCCGGGTTGTTCGCGACCCTGAGCGCCTGGCAGCGCACCTCCGCGCAGCGGCCCTCGGTCACGTAAGCCACGCGTTTGCCGTCCGGCGACACCGTCGTGAACAGCGTTCGCCGCGCGCCCATCATCCACCCGGCGCTGAACGCGCAGACGGCGATCACGACGCCGACGAGCGCCGCCGCGACGAGGCGGCCGCCGCGCTGGCGCGCTGCCGCGGACGGCAGATTCCCTTCAACGGGCATTGCGAATCCCCCTGTCTGCGGCCGAAGCCGCACGCGTTCATCATACCGACGTGACACAGCGAAAAATCGAAGCGCACCGGATCGCGCGGATCGATGCGGCGCAGCGACGCGGTGATCTCGGCCGCCATCTTCCATCCCGGTGACGTATACCGCGTCAGCCGCAGGCACCGCCCGAGCCGGATGACGTGCGTATCGAGCGGCACGACGAGCCGCGCCGGGTCGACCCGCGTCCACACGCCCATGTCGATCGCGTCCCGCCGGACCATCCATCGCAGAAAGAGGTTCATCCGCTTGCACGCGCTTCCCGCGGACGGCCGCGGAAAGAAGTAGCAGACGCCGGCCCGCTTCGGCACGCGGCCGTACGCCCGCGTCATATCGAGCGCAAGCGCGCGGCGCGAAAAACTGTCGAGCGCCGCCGAGAGATCCACGCCCGAGGGGTCATCGCCTTCGAGAAAGAAGGACTCGAGAGATCCCGATCGCTCGAGCACCTGCCGCAGGATCCAGAGCAGCGCCACGAGATCGACCCCGCGCGTCCACCGGTGCATCATCGCGCGCAACTCCGGGTGCGGCGCCGATGGATCGAACGCGCGAACCGACGCCGCGGGATGTCGCCCGAGTATCGACGCCAGCGTCTCGACGGAATTCAGCACGCTCGCGACGCGGCCGAATGCGAGCGCGGACGCGCAGAACCCGATGATTTCCACGTCGGCCGGCTCGGAGTAGCGGCGCACGATCTGCACCGGATCCGTCGCCGAATCTTCGCGGTTGTAGGCGTCGTACAGCCGGTCGAGACGCGCGGCCAGCGCCGGGGCACGCGGCACGATCAGAAGCTCGTGATTGCTTCGCCCGCTTTGCACATCGGGCAGTCGGATACCGGGTAGTTCTCGGGGGCCTTGTAGTCGACGAGCGCGTAGTTCGGTGCGCCGGCATCCGCGACGGCCTCCAGGCGATCGCAGATTTCAACCGTCGCCAGCACCGTGCCGCCCGCCTCGCGCACCAGCCGCGCGCAGGTCTCGAACGTCTTCCCCGTATTCCGCACGTCGTCGGCGAGGAGCACCTGCCGGCCGGCCATCTGCCGTGCGTAAAAGTCGCGAAGGACGAAATCCTGATTGCCGCGCCGCGTGAACGGCGCGAAGCTGCACGGAGGGTGCGTCAGCGCGCGCCGGCCGTCGAGCAGACCAGCGATGGTATGCGAGAGCAGCGCGCCGCCCATCACGGGACCGGCCACGACTTCGGTCTGCTGCAGCAGATCGCCGGGGAGAATGTCGAGCAGGTCCTGCGCGAGCCGCCAGATCGTCGAGGGATAGCGGAACAACTGGTGCGCGTTGAGGTACATCCGGCCGTGGAATCCGTTGCCGAAATCGAAGTGCCCGTTGCGCATGAGCACTTCGAACTCCTGCAACTGCGCGAGCGCCTGGCCCCGCAGTTCGTCGCGTCTGCTCGATCCAATCGCGTCAGTCATCTCTCACAATCCCCGCTGGTATACGGCCCGGCCGCCGACGATGGTGACGGCGGCCACCCCTGTCAGTCTCCAGCCGTCGAACGGCGTGTTCTTCGATTTCGACATGAGTGCGGGCGCGCTGATCTCGATCGTCTCGTCCGGCGCGATCACCGTGATGTCGGCCGGCCGCCCTTCCGCAAGCGATCCGCCCGGCAGTTTCAAGATGCGCGCCGGATTGGTCGAGAGCAGCTCGATCGCGCGCCGAACGCCGATGCGGCCCGAATGCACGAGACGATCGAACACGAGGGGCACGCACGTCTCGAGCCCCACAATGCCAAACGGCGCACGATCGAACTCGACGAGCTTTTCGTCCGAGTGGTGCGGCGCATGATCGGTCGCGATCGCGTCGATCGTGCCGTCCGCGATGCCCTCGATCATGGCATCGCGATCGGCGGCTTCGCGCAACGGCGGGTTCATCTTCACGTTGGTATCGTAGCGAACGGGCGACTCCAGCGCTTCGTCGGTCAGCACGAAATGATGCGGCGCGACTTCGCACGTGACCTTCACGCCGCGCATTTTGCCGTCCCGTACCGCGCGCAGCGACTGGCGGACGCTCATATGGGCGACGTGGAACCGGCCCCCGGTCAGTTCCGCGAGCGAGACGTCCCGCTCGACCATGATGGACTCGGCAGCGCCGGGAATGCCCCGCAGCCCGAGGCGCGCCGCATAAAACCCTTCGTGCGCGACCCCGTCGGCCTTGAGCGACGGGTCTTCGCAGTGGTCGATGATCGGCACGTCGAGCATCGACGAGTACTCGAGCGCGCGGCGCATCAGCAGCGCCGGCACGACAGGACGCCCGTCGTCGGTGAACGCGACGCAGCCGGCGGCCGCCTGAGCGCCGAGCTCCGCGAGCTGCTCGCCGCGCGAGCCGATTGAGACGGCGCCGATCGGATGCACGCGTGCGAGGTTGGCGGCTGAGGCGCGCTTCAGGATCAGCCCGGTAATGCCTGGATGGTCGTTCACCGGATCCGTATTCGGCATGCACGCGACGGCCGTGAATCCGCCCGCGACCGCCGAGCGAACGCCTGTGGCGATCGTCTCCTTGTGCTCCTGGCCCGGCTCGCGCAGGTGCACGTGCATGTCGATGAGGCCTGGCGCGACGATCCAGCCGGATTTCAGCGCAAGCACGTCGGCGCCGTCAGCCGCGATGGATTTCCCGATTCGCCCGACGACGCCGTCCTCGACGAGAACGTCGAACTCGCCATCTCGACTGGTGGCCGGATCGACGACCCGCCCTCCCTTCAGCAGCAGCTTCACCTAGTCGCCCTCCGCCTCGTGGCCCGCAAGCAGGTACAGCACCGCCATCCGCACGGCGACGCCGTTCGACACCTGTTCGAGGATCACGGAATACGGGCCGTCGGCGACGTCGGAGTCGATTTCCACGCCTCGGTTCATCGGCCCCGGGTGCATGATGATCACGTCCTCTTTCGCGCCGCGCAGCCGTGCGGGGGTGAGGCCGAACAGCTCGAAGTATTCGCGCGTCGACGGGATGTAGTGCCCGTGCATGCGCTCGTGCTGGATGCGGAGCATCATGACGACGTCGGCGCGCTCGACCGCCGCCGCGATCGACGTGGTGGCGGTCACGCCGAAGCGCGGCAGGTCGCGCGGCATCAGCGTCGGCGGCCCGCACGCCCACACGTCAGCGCCCATCTTCCCGAGGAGCTGCACGTTCGACCGCAGCACGCGGCTGTGCAGCAGGTCTCCGACGATGGCGACCTTGAGGCCCTGCAGCCGTCTCTTGTGCTCGCGGATCGTGAAGGCGTCCAGCAGCGCCTGTGTCGGATGCTCGTGCATGCCGTCCCCGGCGTTGACGATCGCCGAGCGGCACAGCCTGGCGAGCAGGTGCGGCGCGCCGGACG
>JAICSD010000346.1 GCA_025937075.1 Vicinamibacteria bacterium
CAGGACGTCAACCCGCTGTACGGACGCGACACCTACAATGGGCAGTTCACGCGGCCAGCGGGCGTCGGCGCCAACAACCTCTACAATCTCGCCGACTTCATGCTGGGACTGCGCGCGCAGTATGCGCTCAGCAACGTCCTCGTTGCCGACCTCCGCAGGAACATGCACTTCGCGTATCTGCAGGACGACTGGCGCGCCACCAGCAAGTTGACGCTGAACCTCGGGATTCGCTACGAGTACGCGACGCCGATGTGGGAGGCGCACAACGTGCTCTCCAACTTCGATCCGGCGACGAACTCGATGATCCTGGCGAAAGACGGATCGATCTACGACCGCGCGCTCGTCAATCCCGATCGGAACAACTTCGGGCCGCGGCTCGGGTTCGCGTACACCTTAACGGCGAAGACGGTCGTTCGCGGCGGGTACGGCGTCAGCTACGTGCACTTCAACCGCGCGGGCGCCGGCGACCTGCTCTCGATCAACGGCCCGCAGGTGATCAACGCGGTGGTGAACCAGACCGTTCCGTCCTCGCCGACGTTCGTGCCGGGCGAGGCAGGGTATCCTGCGGGGCTGGCGGATCCGTCGCAGTTCAACCCGCTGACGGCCAACATCACGTACATGCCGAGGGACTACCACTCGAGCCCCGTCCAGAGCTGGTACATCTCGGCGCAGCGCGAGCTGCTGTCGAACATGCTGCTCGACGTCGCGTACGTCGGGAATCGGGCGGACGACCTGTTGCTGTTCGCCAACTACAACCAGGCGTTTCCCAACAACTCCGCAGGCACGATTCCGCTCCAGGGTCGACGTCCGATCCCGAGCTTCTCCGACATCACCTACGCGTTCAACGGGGGTAAGTCGCGCTACAAGGCGCTCCAGACGAAGCTGGAATGGCGGTTCCGGCCGGGGATGACGGTGCTCACGTCGCTGACGCTGTCGCAGACGAAGGACAACGGGGCACAGTCACTGGAGAACTCGAACGGCAACTTCCCGGCGCCGCAGGACTTCAGAAACCTCGACGCGGACTTCGGACTGTCGAACTATCACCAGCCGTACAACAGCACGACGAGCTTCGTCTGGGGCCTGCCGTTCGGCCGCGGACACCGGTGGGCCTCTGATGCGTCGCCGGTCGTGCAGGCGCTCATCGGCGACTGGCAGCTCGCGGGCATCAACAGCATTTTCGCCGGCGAGCCGGTGACCTTCACGTATTCTCCCGCGGCATCGTTCGTCGTCTCGGGCATTCAGCAGGATTTCCGCGGCGCGAACAACTACCGGCCGAACATCGCGTGCGATCCGCTGGCGTCCGGATCGGAGCGAACGATCAACAACTATTTCAATAAGGCCTGCGTGCTGATCCCGACCGACCCGAGCCAGCCGTTCGGGAACGCGGCCCGGAATACCGAGCGCGGGCCGCGCTTCTGGCAGTTCGATCTGTCTGCGTCGAAGCGGCTGTCCGTCGGCGGGCCGGCCCAGCTCGAAGTACGGGTGGAAGCGTTCAATCTGCTCAACCACACGAACTTCCGCGCGCCGAACGCGAACCGCAGCTCCGGCGGCTTCGGAACCATCACGGCGACTTACGATCCGCGGCAGCTCCAGCTCGGGCTGAAGCTGCTGTGGTGATGCGATCCCTTCCGCTGCTGCTCATGCTCGGCGCGTCGGCAGCAGCGGCCACACGCCCCATCATCATTGCGCACCGTGGCGCGAGCGGGCATCGGCCGGAGCACACGCTCGAGGGCTATACGCTCGCGTCGGAAATGGGAGCGGACTACATCGAGCCGGATCTCGTGTGCACGAAAGACGGCGTCCTGATCGCGCGTCACGAAAACGAGATTGGCGGGACGACCGACGCGGCCCAACGCTTTCCCGCTCGGCGCACGACGAAAACGATCGACGGCCAGAGCGTCACCGGCTGGTTCAGCGAGGATTTCACGCTCGCGGAAATCAAGACGCTGCGTGCGCGCGAACGCCTGCCGTTTCGATCGCACGAGTACGACGGACAATTCAGCGTCCCCACGTTTGACGAGGTGATCGAGCTGGCGCAGCGCCTTGGAAGCGAGCGCGGCCGTCCGCTGGGCATCTATCCCGAGACGAAGCACCCGACGTACTTCCGATCGATCGGGCTTCCGCTCGAGGATCGGCTCGTCGATGCACTGAAACGACATCACTGGAACGACCGGAAGGCACCGGTGTTCATCCAGTCGTTCGAGGAGGACAGCCTTCGACGGCTGCGCCCGAAGACGCCGGTCCACCTCATTCAGCTCGTCGACGAGAAGGGGAGCGCGCTCGTCGACAATGCAGGACTGAAGAAGATTGCCACCTACGCGGACGGCATCGGTCCCAACAAGCTGCTCATCGTGCCGGTCGCGCCTGACGGATCGTTGAAGCCGCCAACGGACCTGGTCGCCCGCGCGCACGCGCTGAAGCTGCTGGTGCACGCGTGGACGCTTCGGATCGACAAGCAGTTCCTGCCCGCAGGCTACAACGGCCGCGCGGAGGCGGAGTTCGAGCAGTTCCGGACGCTCGGTGTCGACGGCGTGTTCACGGACTTTCCAGACGTTGCCGCGCGCGTGTTCGGCGTCACGACATCGCGGCCCTGAAAGGGCCGCGCCACGTGCAGGGCGGCCCTTTCAGGTCCGCCTCATTCGACGAATCTGTAGCCCAGCCCGACGACGGTTTCTATCTGCTGCCCGGCGGCGCCGAGCTTCGCACGGAGCCGTCCGACGTGGACGTCGACAGATCGCGTCTCGACGAGGCGATCGTAGCCCCACACTCGCTCGAGCAGCCGATCGCGTGACAGCACGCGATTGCGGTTTTCGACCAGAAACCGCACCAGCTCGAACTCGCGTCTGGTCAGCCGCACGGACGCGCCGTCCACGCTGACAGACACCGCATCGAAGTCGGCCAGCAGGTGCGCGCCGCGATAGACGTGCGCGCACGCACGGCCTGGATGGGCGCGCCGCCGCAGCACCGCCCGCACGCGGGCGCTGAGCTCGCGAAGGCTGAAGGGCTTGGTGACGTAGTCGTCCGCGCCGAGATCGAGGCCCGCAACCCGGTCGGATTCGCTCGTGCGGGCCGTCAGCATGATGATCGGAATCTGTGCGGTCTCGGGACGCTGCCGCAGGATGCGGCAGATTTCGGTCCCGCTCAGGACCGGGAGGTTCAGATCGAGGATAAGCAGATCCGGCGCCTGCTGCGTAATCGCCCGCAGCGCTTCATCGCCGCGCCCCACCGTTTCCACAACTCCGTCGCCGGCCCGCTCGAGCGTGTGCCGGATGAGCCCCGCGATGTCCTCCTCGTCTTCGACCACGAGGATGCGCGGGCTGTTCACGGCCGCTCCGGATGGCGCCCGTCGTCCTTGCGTCTGCTGCACGTCCACAGGCGTACTCCTTGACAACCAGCCTACAGAGGCTGCGTTTCACGGAGGTGACGCCTGTGTTAAATGCCTGTTAACGATCGCGCCGATTACGGAGCTGAGGAAGAGTCGGGCGGTGCGGCGTTCAGGCGCCGCGCCGCATCCGCTCCATCCGCACCGTCGCAACACGCGCGAGCATCGAACACGTGAAGACGATCGTCACCAGCACGAGGGCGCCAGCCCACGCCTGCCGGTGCCAATCCTCGTACGGCGAGATGGCGTAGGTGAAGACTTGCACGGTCAGCGTCGAGATCGGCTGACGGATATCCACGCTGAAAAATCTGTTGTTGAACGCGGTGAAGAGGAGGGGCGCTGTCTCGCCCGCCACGCGCGCGAGCGCCAGCAGAATCCCCGTGAGAATGCCCGGCGCGGCGGCGGGCACGACGACGGTGAGGATCGCGCGCGCGCGCGTGGCGCCCAGCGCGAGCGCGCCTTCCCGAAGCGATGACGGGACCAGGAGGAGCAGCTCCTCGGTCGTGCGCGTGACGAGCGGCAGCATCATGATGCCAAGCGCGACGCCGCCCGCGAGCGCGGAAAACTGGTGGAACGGCAGCACCGCGATACCGTACGCGAACACACCGACGACAATCGACGGTACACCATTCAGCGTGTCTGCCGCGAAACGGACGCCTATCGCGAGGCGCGTCCCTTTGAACTCGGCCGTGTAGATCCCCGCCGCAAGTCCTATCGGAATCGCAAACAGCGCGCCGAGCCCCGTGACGATCAAGGATCCGATGATGGCGTTTGCCATACCTCCGCCCGGCTCGCCGACGGGCGCCGGCATGTGCGTGAAGAACGCCACGTTCAGCGACGCGATGCCCTGCGAAATCACGTAGAAGAGCACGAACGCCAGCGGCAGCAGCGCGAGCAGGACGGCGCCCCCGCACAACCCGACGATGGCATGCGACAGGAACCGTCTCCACATGTTGCGCATCAAGCGGGCTCCGCGGCGACGGCGGCAGCCGTACGGCGCAGCCGCAGCGGCTCCTGCCGGCCGAGCGACCAGATGAACACGCGCGAGATCGCGTTGATGACCAGCGTGATCAGGAACAGCACGAGGCCGATCTCGACGAGCGCGTGCAGGTAGAGCTCGTCTGCGGCCTCGGTGAACTCGTTCGCCAGAACCGCGGCCATCGTGTACTGCGGTGCGTAGAGGGACAGTGAGATGTGCGGACTGTTCCCGATCACCATCGTGACCGCCATCGTCTCGCCGAGCGCGCGCCCGAACCCGAGCATGACGGCGCCGACGATCCCCGTGCGCGCATAGAAGAGCGCCATGCGAATGGCTTCCCAGCGTGTGGCGCCGAGCGCATACGCACCTTCGCGCTGCGCCTGCGGCACGGCGCGGAGCACTTCGCGCGCGATCGACGACGTGAAGGGAATCACCATGACGGCCAGGATGAGCGCCGCGGCCAGCATCCCGACGCCCAGCGGCGGCCCCTTGAACAGTGGAAGGGCCTTCAGCCACTCCGGCGTATGGATCTCGATCTGGCGAATGAACGGGACGAGGACGAAGATCCCCCAGAGGCCGTACACGATGGACGGCACCGCCGCGAGCAGCTCGGTGACGATGACGAGCGGCCGCTGCAGACGCCCGGGCGCCAGCTCCGCGATGAAGATCGCAATGCCGAGGGAGATCGGCGCGGTGATGATCAGCGCGAGTATCGACGAATAGAG
>JAICSD010000551.1 GCA_025937075.1 Vicinamibacteria bacterium
CACCGACTCGAGCACGCCGCGCCCCTTCGCGATGTACACCACCTCGTCCGCCTGCGCGTTGCGGTAGAAGTGCGCGTCCTGCTCGTCCGGCTCGACGTACAGCATCGCGACGTCCTGATTGAACAGGAGCGGCGTGCGATCCATCGTCGGGCTCCCGCCCCGCTTCGCGCGCGACGTCAGGAAGTGACGATGCCGGAGCGTCTGGTCCTCGTCCGGCTCGTACTTCATCTCCTTCACGCGACGCACCGACTTCACCGTCGTCGGTGGATACGTGTGATACAGCAGCGACGAAGTGCCGGTGAAGCCCTCGTGCCCCATCAGCTCCTCGGCGTAGATCCCGCCTTCCGGCTTGCGGAAGACCGTGTGCCGCTTGCGGGGGATCTGACCGAGCGTGTGATAGATGGGCATGTGTCGTTCCTCCTACAGATTCCCGCGGCGTTCCTGCTCGCGCTCGATGGCCTCGAACAACGCCTTGAAGTTGCCGGCGCCGAAGCTCTTGGCGCCCTTGCGCTGAATGATCTCGTAGAACACGGTCGGCCGATCCTGCACCGGCTTCGTGAAGATCTGCAGCAGGTATCCGTCCGGGTCGCGATCGACGAGGACCCCGAGCTCGGCGAGCTTGTTCACCGGCTCGTCGATCTTGCCGACACGCTTCTGCAGGTCATCGTAGTACGACGTCGGCACCGTGAGGAACTCGACGCCGCGGTTCCGCAGCTCGGTGACGGTCTTGAGAATGTCGTCGGTCGCGAGCGCCATGTGCTGCACGCCGGGCCCCGCGTAGAACTCGAGATACTCGTCGATCTGCGACTTCCGCTTGCCGGCCGCGGGCTCGTTGATGGGGAACTTGATGCGGTCGTTCCCGTTGGCCATCACCTTCGACATCAGCGACGAGTACTCCGTGCTGATGGTCTTGTCGTCGAACGTGAGGAGATTGCGGAAGCCCATCACGTCGGCGTAGAAATCCACCCACACGTTCATCTTCCCGAGCTCGACGTTGCCCACGCAGTGGTCCACGTACTTGAGCCCGACCGAGGGCGGATCGAAGTACTTCGATTCGACCGGGACGAAGCCGGGCATGAAGAGCCCGCGATAGTTCTTGCGCTCCACGAGCGAGTGGATGGTGTCGCCGTACGTCCTGATCGCGGCGATCACGATCTCGCCGTCCGCATCGCGTAGCACTTCCGGCTCGCGTACCGACGTCGCGCCGCGCTCGACGGCCTTGGCCCACGCATCGCGCGCATCATCCACCCAGAGGGCGAGGTCGCGCACGCCGTCGCCGTGATTCGCGATGTGCGCCGCGATCTCGGCGGCGACGGGACTCGCGGAGCTCGTGATGGGCGTCGTGATCACGAAGCGGATCTTGTCCTGCTTGAGCAGGTAGCTCGCTCGATCGCGCACGCCCGTTTCGGGGCCCATGTAGCCCACCAGCTCGAAGCCGAACGCGCCGCGGTAGAAGTAGGCCGCCTGCTTCGCGTTGCCCACGTAGAACTCGATGTAGTCCGTCCCGTTGATCGGGAAGGTGTCGTGCGCGACCTGGGTCTCAGGAAGTGTCGCAGTGGCCATGAAAAGCTCCTCCATCAAAGTGCCGTTGTGATTCGCGTGCGCTCGTTCACCGTCCCCCGCCGCTCCGTCGCGTGGCGCCATGTGCCTCGGCGAGCTTGCGGGCGATGCCGCGATAGAA
>JAICSD010000309.1 GCA_025937075.1 Vicinamibacteria bacterium
CAGCGGGGAAGAAGAGAACGGCCGGGGCGATCGGCCCGCCCCGGTCGTGAGTTCCGCTCAGTGGGTTGCGCCGACGGTCTGGCCGCGCCGTGCGGTGTGGCGGCCTTCCGCGAACTCTTCGATCATCTTCCTGTTGAAGGCGGCGATGTCGTCAGGCTTGCGTGACGTAACGAGGCCGTTATCGACACACACTTCCTCATCGACCCACTGCGCGCCTGCGTTGCGGAGATCGCTCTGCAGCGACGGCCACGAGGTCATCTTGCGGCCCCGGACCGCGCCCGCTTCGATCAACGTCCATGGACCGTGGCAGATGGCCGCGATCGGCTGCCCGGTCGTCGCGAACGCCTTCACGAACTCGACGGCTTTGGAATTGATACGCAGCTTGTCGGGATTGATCACGCCGCCCGGCAGCAGGAGACCGTCGTACTCCTCAGGACGCGCCTGATCGAGCGGGACGTCGACCTTGACCGTTTGACCCCAATCGGTATGGTTCCAGCCCTTCACGTCGGACTTCTGAGGCGAGATCACGTCGACCTTCGCGCCAGCCTGTTCGAGCGCCTTGCGCGGCTCGAGGAGCTCTACCTGCTCGAAACCGTTGTCGACGAGCGCAGCGATGCGCTTGCCACGCAGTTCATCAGCCATGTGCAACACCTCCGTAATGCGCTGAAAACTGCAAGCGGTGTTCCGAACGTGCGTATTGTCGGGCAGAATGAGACGTGAGTCAGCGCGCGCACGACGTGCGCGCCCGCCGGAGCGGAGCGGGGCCGGGGTCCCCGCGAGCGACGGCGTTGGGGGGTCTGGCGGGGCGAAGCCCCAGTCTAGACAGGCGCTTGGTGTGAGCGCGTGTGGAACCCTGCCGCTTCGAGATGCTTGTGTAGATCGTTGACGGCTGCGAGCGCCTCCGGCGGAAGCGCAACCGGACTGTGCGAGACGAGGCGGTCGACGTTGTACATCCGGAATCGGATCCCTTCCATATGGAACGCGGCAATGGCGCGATGCAGCGCTTCTGCTTCCTCGACGAGGTCGCTCGGGTAGCGATCGGGCGGGAGCGAACGTACGAGTGCGATGAGATCCGTGACCCGTTGCTCGGCGGACTGACGTGCGTCGTTGGCCATAATCCTTCTTCTATCACATGCGTCGCCTCGACCTCGACAACCCGGTCCGTCCGATCGTCTGCGTCGATCTGAACGGGGTGCTGGACAGCTACACGGGCTGGCGGCATCCCGAGCACTGGGATCCGCCGCGTCCCGGCGTGCGCGGCTTCCTCGAGGCGCTCCGCTCCCGCGGCTTCGACATCGTCGTCTTCACGACGAGGCACCCGGTCGGGGTGCGCCGCTGGCTGCGAGAGCACGGATTGTACGACGCCGTCGACGCGATTGCGCGCAGGAAACCGGCGGCACACGTCTTCGTCGACGACCGCGCCGTCTGCTTCAACGGCGATTTCGACGATGCCCTCGCACAGATTGCGCGCTTCAAAGCGCATTGGGAGGAATAGCATGCAGGGCGCCCCTTCAGAAGTGCCGCAGCGACTGCTCCAAGACGTTGACGTACCGCTCCCGCGCGTGCGCGAATCGTTCGCCGTCTGCGCAGCCGTCGAGTGCGTCCGCCTGCATCGCGCAGTAGCCACCGCGAAATGCGGCGTACGCCGCCCGATAGAAGGGCAGACGAGCGGAAACGTGCGTGTCTCCGGACACGCGTTCGTATTCCGCGAGGAGCGCGTGTTCGCACCGTTCATCCAGCGCCAGTTCGATTCCGGCGCCGGCCACGTCCCACGCGGGATCCGTGGGGCCAGGAAAGAAGTGATCGTCGTGATGATCGAGCGCGTCGATCTTCCGGAGACCGTGTTCCGTGCGCAGCCATTCGTGCGCGAGCATCCGTCCATCGGCGCCGACGACTGGTCCGGGCACGAAATCCGGCAGCGCGGCGGACCCGTGCAGCAGCTCCGCGGCGTTGGTCTCGACCATGGTCGCGAGCGTCACGTGATCCGTTTCCGCATCGACGCGGAACAATCTCGAAACGGATCCGATGTATCGCCCGATCGCTGACGCCTCTAAGGTGCTCACGGTGCCGCTGACGAGCGGCGTGCCGTCGACGAACGGCAGATCGAGGAAGCCGCTGCGCAGATCGCCGGGACGTTCGCCGAGTCCCGCGTCGAAGAGCGTGCGCGCGCGCAGCTCCGTTCGGTGACCGTACTCACCAAGCCCCGCAAATCTGATTACCCTTCGTTCCTGATTGAGCCGCACCTTCCACCGTTCGTGCTGGGCCTGGACGGGCGGCCACGGTGCGCGGTCGTCGTACAGCGATTCACGCCAGCGTCCTCCTGACCAGTTCTGGACCGCGCCAGCGCTGGTGAACAAGCGTTCGGGAGCGATTCCTGCCTCGCAGGCGGTCACGCAGCAGAGCTCGAACGTGCGCCACACACGCTGCGCCCGCGGCGATCGCAGGCGATCGGCATCTCCCTCCCAGCTGGGAAACAGCACGATGCGGGAGGACTCGATCCCGAGCGCTCGTAGCGCGTCGACGACCGACGCCAACGACGATCCGCTGAGACCCGGCCCTTCGTCGACGATCGCGAACGATGCTCCTTCTGCCGCGCGGGTTGCCAGCACGTGCGCAAGCGCCGGGCCGAGGCACAGCCGACGATCGAATGGATGTCCGCCGGGACGAACCGTCCACGACGTCGTAGGGCAACCTCGTCCCTCCAAGGCCGCTGCGACCACCGCCGACAGCGTCGCCCCGATACTGCGAATGCCCAGGACGACGACACACGGAGGCTGTCTTTCCGCGAATCGCTCCGCAGCACGGAGATACGATTGTGGAAAGAGCGCGTAATACGCGAATCCTTCCGGGACCCGCAGGGTAACGCAAGACGGGAGGGTACACGCGGCTAACCGCGCGACCGACGCGCACAGCGCATCCGTCCCGCCGGTCCCGTCGCGCCAGGCCGAAATCCACAAGCGCGCTGCTTCGAGCGTGGCGTCGCGCCCGCTCGAGCGCGTGATCGCGAGTTCGTCGTCTTCGCCGAGCGCATCCGCTATCGCCGCCTCGAGCTCACCGATCGCAATCAGCAAGGTCATCGCGTGTTCGGCATTGCAATGCGCGCCCGTGGCAGCGGCAGCACCTCTCAGGCGGGCCAACTCCCGCCCGGTCTCCACGGATCTCGCGTTGTCGCGGTAGATGAGCACGCGAATGCCTCATCCAATTTTCGAGCCGAGCTTGATAAAGTGAATGCATGAGCGAGCAGCACACGTCCGACGTTCCACGCGGGCGCGCGCGCATCGAGCCGCCGGACCTCAGCGAGAAGGGTGGCCTGAAGGGCGGACAGCCGCAGCGATCCGACGAACGGCTGTTCATGCAATTGCTCGCGTTCGGCGGATGCACGGATTCAGAGGCGGTTGGCATCAGCCTGGCGCGCGGGGGGGTCGAAGGCGTCGTGTACGAGGAGGTCGGCGATCCGCGCGGGATCGGCATCCTCGCCGTGACGCAGAATCCCTCCACGTTTCTCGAAGAGCTTCGTCCGGTGCTCAACGCGCATCCGTGTACGGAACTGACGCTCAAGCCCGAGTACACGATGCTCGGCCGCACGTATTCGCTCGGGTACGAACCGGATCTGCACGATGCGCTGATCGAGCGGCCTCGGCGGACCGTTTTGAATCCGGCGTGGCCGTGGGCCGTCTGGTATCCGCTGCGCCGGAGCGGGCGCTTTGCTCAGCTTCCAACCGAAGAGCAGCGCGGAATTCTTGCGGAGCATGGCGCAATCGGAATGACGTTCGGGGCGGCCGACTACGCGCACGACATCCGCCTCGCGTGTCATGGCCTCGACCGAGACGACAACGACTTCGTCATCGGTCTCGTCGGGAAGGATCTCTTTCCGTTGTCGGCCGTCGTCCAGGCGATGCGCAAGACGCAGCAGACGGCGCTTTATCTCGACCGTCTCGGGCCCTTCTTCGTGGGCCGCGCGATCTGGCAGGCGCCGCTGTGAGTCGGCGGCCCTGAAAGACCGCCCTACGGGCCCCAAACTCCCAACTCTCAATTCCAACCTCCGACAACCAATAACCGACAACCCGCCTTCGCGCTTCGCGCTACGGCGCGGCAGGCCGACTACCCGCCTTCGCGCTCCGCGCTACGGCGCGGCAGGCCCACAACCCGCCTCCGCGGCTGCGCCGCTACCGGCGCGGCAAGCCTGCTATGATTCCGCGCCATGGCGATCCCACAACGCGCGTTCGGACGGCACGCGGACGTCTCCATCTCTGCTCTTGGCGTTGGTGGTTACCATCTGGGCCTCACGTCCTCCGTTCGCGAGGCCGTGACGATCGTGCACGCTGCGATCGACGCAGGGATCACTTTCATGGACAACGCGTGGGAGTACCACGAAGGGGAAAGCGAGCGGCGAATGGGACAGGCGATCCGCGATCGCCGCGATCGCGTTTTTCTGATGACGAAGGTGTGCACGCACGGGCGTAGCGCCGACGTCGCGATGCGCCAGCTCGAGCAGTCGCTCAAACGCCTACACACGGATCATCTGGATCTGTGGCAGATTCACGAGTGCGTGTACTACAACGAGCCCGATCGCCACTTCGCGCGCGGTGGCGTGGTGGAAGCGCTGGAGCGCGCGAAACGCGACGGCAAGGTGCGTTTCGTCGGCTTCACCGGCCACAAGAATCCGGAGATACACCTCCAGATGCTCGCGCGCGAGTATCCCTTCGACAGTTGCCAGCTCCCGCTGAACGTGTTCGATGCGACGTTTCACAGCTTCGAAAAGCGGGTCCTGCCGGAGCTGCAGCGCCAGCGGATAGCTCCGATCGGCATGAAGAGTCTGTGCGGCGAAGGAACCGCGGTGAGAAAGCGCGCGGTCAGCGTCGAAGACGCGCTGCGCTATGCGATGAGCCTGCCGGTCGCGACGACCGTCAGCGGCATCGACTCGATGAAGGTGCTGAAGCAGCACGTGCGCATTGCGGATTCGTTCAAACCGTTGTCGACCGCGCAGATGGATCGCCTGCGCTACAAGATGTCGCCGCTCGCGAGCGACGGCCGATTCGAGCTGTACAAGACAACGGCCAAGCACGACGGCGATGTCGGCCGCGAGCAGCACGGCTTCCCGTCGCCGGACGAATTAGCTGGATAACTCCCAACCTCCGGACCGGGCTATCTTGACGAGCTGGGCGAGGCGCGGGCGGTCAGCCGGAATCGCCATGGGGCGCTGGGAACTACTGGTAAGGGACGGCGCCGCGCACGTTTGGCCCGTGTGTTGCTGAACGTCGACCGGAGGAAACCTTTTGCCCAGCGTTCGCGGACGCCGGCCGAGGCGCCTGTCACCGGAAGAACGAAAGTCGCTGACCCACGGCGATTTCTGGATTCCCGAAGAAGAACGCGAAGTGTATCGACGCGCGCTGAAGGCCGTGAACGACGCTGGCGTGCCCTACGTCATCGCCGGCGCCTATGCGATCTACGAACACACGGGAATCTACCGGCAGACGAAGGATCTCGACCTGTTCTTCGAACCGTCCGCGGTGCTGCCCGCCGCGCGTGCGCTGCACGCGGCGGGCTTTGTCATGCGCCTCGAGGATCTGCACTGGCTCGCCAAGGCGACGGTCGGAGAGCGGTTCGTCGACATCATCTACGGCATGGGGAACGGCATCGCGTTCA
>JAICSD010000355.1 GCA_025937075.1 Vicinamibacteria bacterium
ACGGCGATGCTCTGCTACGTCACGCCCAAGGAGCACCTCGGGCTTCCCGATCGCGACGATGTGAAGGCGGGCGTGATCGCGTACAAGATCGCGGCGCACGCGGCGGACGTCGCGAAGGGGCACCCGCGCGCGCAGGCGTGGGACGATGCGCTGTCGAAGGCGCGGTTCGAGTTCCGCTGGGAGGATCAGTTCAACCTGTCGCTCGATCCCGTCACCGCGCGCGCGTATCACGACGAGACGCTGCCCGCCGAAGGCGCGAAGGTGGCGCACTTCTGCTCGATGTGCGGCCCGAAGTTCTGCAGCATGGAGCTGACGCAGCAGCTTCGCGCGGAGGCCGAAGAGGGCATGGAACAGAAGTCCACTGAGTTCCGCCGGGGCGGTTCGACCCTGTACGTAAGTACGCCAAAACAGGCCTGAAATCTGATGAGTTGACGCGCCTGCGCAGGAATGCCGTCCTGATCGGGCGACGGCGCTTGTCTTCGGCGCCGTGCTCGAGCCCGCCGTTCGCCGCGTATGGCAGCTTGCCCGGCACCATGGCGCCGCTCTGCGATCGCCTGGCCGACGCTGCGTGGGCGGCCGTGATGGTCAAGACAAAACCACAGGAGATCAAGAGTTCAGGAGAACAATAAGTATCTCCTGGTCTCCTGTCGCCGAGACCACAACATGAAAGCAACGCCGCGATGCGATCCCGCTTGGTCCAGCTCCTGACCGCGCGTCGGTTCGCGCCGCTGTTCGTCACGCAATTTCTAGGGGCGTTCAACGACAACCTGCTCAAGGCATCGCTCGGGATTTTCGTCACGTATCGCTTGGCGGCCGACGCCGGCCTCGACCCGGCGTCGCTGGTGATGCTTGCTGGCGCGATCTTCATCGCCCCGTTCTTCCTCTTCTCGGGTGCGGCGGGGACGCTCGCCGATCGGCTCGACAAGGCGACGATTGCGCGCCGGGTGAAGATTGCGGAGATCGCCATCATGGCGGTCGGCGCCTTCGGGCTGCAGCTGCAGAGCATCGCGCTGCTGCTCACGGCGCTCTTCGGGCTCGGCACGCATTCCAGCATCTTTGGACCGATCAAGTACGCGCTCCTGCCGCAGCATCTCTCCGACGACGAGCTCGTCGCGGGCAACGCGCTCATCGCGCGGAACTGGCGAGCGCCGCCCGGTTGGCGCGTCTGCCGGAGATCTTCGTGCCGCGAACGATCCTGCATGTCGCGAGTGTTCCGCTTCTTGGAACAGGAAAGATCGACTACGTGAGCGTGAGCCGGGTCGCCTCGGAGCTCGCGGAAGCGTCGTGACTATCCGAGAAACAGCTCGTACGCCAGGTTTCCGTCTTCGCGCTGGCACGGATAGCCCAGTTCGCCCAGGAACTGCTCGAAACGCGACGCGTCTTCTGGCTTTACTTCGAAGCCGGCCAGCACGCGTCCGAAGTCCGATCCGTGGTTGCGATAGTGGAACAGGCTGATGTTCCAGCGGCCGCCGAGCGTGTCGAGGAACTGCATCAGCGCGCCGGGACGTTCGGGAAATTCGAAGCGGCAGAGATACTCGTGCTCGACGTGCGCGCTGCGGCCGCCCACCATGTGGCGCACGTGCAGCTTCGCGACCTCGTTGTCCGTCAGATCGACGGTGCGGTAGCCCGCCGTCTCCAACGTTGACGCAAGCCCTGCGGCATCGTCGCGCGATCGTGTTGCGATCCCGACGAAGATGTGTGCTTCGTCGCGCCCGCTGAGCCGATAGTTGAATTCCGTGACGATGCGGCGGCCGATCGTCTGACAGAACTGGCGGAATGCGCCGGGGCGCTCGGGAATCGTCACCCCGAAGATCGCTTCGCGCGCCTCGCCAAGTTCGGCGCGTTCAGCAACGAATCGTAAGCGGTCGAAATTCATGTTGGCGCCGCTGAGGACGGCGGCGATCGTCTGTCCCGTCGTCCCCGTTCGCTCCACCCACGCGCGGAGTCCCGCCACGGCCAATGCGCCCGCGGGCTCCATGATCGTGCGCGTGTCATCGAAGATTTCCTTGATCGCCGCGCACATCTCGTCATTCGAGACGCGGACGATCTCGTCGACCGTGTCGCGGACGATCGGAAACGTCAGACGCCCAACCTGCCGCACCGCGACGCCGTCGGCGAAGATTCCCACTCTGTCCAGCTCAATCGCGCAGTTCGCCTCGAGCGACTGATACATGGCGTCCGATTCGAACGGCTCGACACCGACGACGCGGACTTCCGGACGGACGGCCTTGACGTAGCTCGCGATCCCGCTGATCAAACCGCCGCCGCCGACCGGCACGAAGATCGCGGACACCGCGCCCAGAGGATGGCGGAGAATCTCGTCCGCAATCGTCCCCTGGCCCGCGATGACGAGCGGATCGTCGAACGGATGCACGAAGGTGCAGCCCGTCGTCCGCACCAGCTCGTCGCAATGCACCTGCGCGTCCGCGTAGCTGTCGCCGAAGAGGACTACATCCGCGCCGAGATCCCTCACCGCGCTCACCTTGATCTCGGGGGTCGTCTGCGGCATGACGATGATCGCACGCAGCCCGAGATGCCGCGCGGCATAGGCGACGCCCTGTCCATGGTTGCCCGCGCTCGCGGCGATGACGCCGCGGCTGCGCTCTTCGTCCGTCAGGTGCGCGACCTTGTTGTAGGCGCCCCGCAGCTTGAAGCTGAAGATCGGCTGCAGGTCCTCGCGCTTGAAGAGCACGGTGTTGGAGAGCCGCCGCGAGAGCCGCGCGGCCGGTTCGAGCGGGGTCTCCTGCGCCACGTCATAAACGCGGCTGGTCAGGATCAGCCGCAGCATCGAGTCTGGAGTGAGCTGCTGCACCTGACCAGCATAGAACGTGTAGGGGAGTTCCGCCTTCGCAGAGGCTGCGGCGGACATCGCCGAAGCTTCAGCGGAGGGGTGCCGGGGGGCGAAGGCCCTCGGACTAAAATGGTCCCCCGATCGTGGCCTCAGGAATCCGTGTACGGCCGGCGACGCCGGAGGACGCACCCGCCATCGCGGCCATCTACAACGCGGGGATCGAGGATCGCATCGCGACGTTCGAGACCCGCCTGAGAGCTCCAGACGACGTGCTGTCCTGGCTCGGAACGCGGTATCCCGTCGTCGTCGTGCAAGCCGACGATCGCATCGCGGCGTTCGCGTCGACGAGCGAGTATCGCCCTCGCGAGTGCTACAGCGGCATTGCGGAGTTCTCGATCTACGTCGCACGCGACATGCGCGGCCGCGGTTATGGCCGCGCCGCACTGGACGCGCTCTTCGACGCCGCGGAGCGGGAGGGATTCTGGAAGCTCGTCTCGCGCGTGCTGGTCGAGAACACCGCCAGCCGCGCGCTGATGAAGAAGACGGGCTTCCGCGAAGTCGGTACCTACAGGCGTCATGCGCAGCTGGACGGCCGGTGGCGCGACGTCGTCATCGTCGAGAAGCTGCTCGGGGAGGCGGAGAGATGAACATTCGTGCGTCGATCCTCCTCGCGTCGGCGCTGATGCTCGCGAGCGCGTGCCGCAGCAGCTCGACGCCAGCTCCCGGCGCGGGCCCACGTGCGCCGGAGCACCGGACCCATGAGAACCTGAACGCCGTCTTGTGGATCCAGACATCCGCCGAGTATCGCGCCTCCGCGCGGCAGGCCTATCGCGTCGCGGCGGAGCAGCTCGATGCCGCGCTGCGCGATCGCGCGTGGACGGCCGAGCTGGAGCAGGCAGGCGACGCGTCCACGCTGCCGGCCGCGGTCGTGCTCGATCTCGACGAGACCGTCCTCGACAACTCGCCATACGAAGCGCGGCTCGTGCGCGAGGGACGGACGTACTCGGAGGAGGACTGGAACCGCTGGTGTGAGGAGCGCAAGGCGGGCGCGGTGCCCGGCGCGATCGAGTTCCTCGCCCGCGTGCGCAGCCGCGGCGTGACGCCCGTCTACATCAGTAACCGCGATCATTCCGTCGAACAGGCGACACGCGACGTGCTGGCACGGCTGGGTGCTCCGATCGATACCGCATCGGACACCCTGCTGATGCGTCACGAGAACGGTTGGGAGTCGTCCGACAAAGGGGCGCGCCGGCAGCTCGCCGCGAGGCGCTATCGCGTCCTGCTGCTGATTGGCGACAACCTCGAGGATTTCGTCAGTGTTCCCGCGGAAGCGAGATCGATCGAAGGACGCGAGGCGCTCGCGCACACGTACGACGATCGCTGGGCAAGGAAGTGGATCATGCTGCCAAACCCGATGTACGGGTCTTGGGAACAGGCGATCACGGCTGGAGTTACCGCATCGGACGAAGCCGGCGCGCTGAGGCGGAAGTACGATGCGCTGCGGGTGGATCGCTGAGGCGGTCGGTGATCCGGTGGTCGGTGGTCGGTAGTCGGTTGGGAGTTGGGGGTTTGGGAGTTTTGACTATCGAGGTTCGCCGGGCGGTACCGGTACAATCTGGATGATCGTCCGGAAGCGTTCCGGCTTCGCGCCGCGCTTCGGATTGAGATACCCCGCCGATCCGCCCCACGAATAATCCTTCACCGTCACGCTCGGTGGAAACGCCATCGACTCCTCGCGGAAGCGGCCGATGTCGAACTCGTGAATCGGGGGCTCCTCGTACACCAGCTCGCCCTTCTGCTTCAGCATCGTCCTGTAGTAGTTGACGATGTCGGCGAAGGTTGCTGTGGTTCCAAACAGATAGTACCGCTGGCCGCGGCCTGCATCGTACGATGCGATGAACTCGGCCCCGGGATAGATCTGCACGCCGAGCGTTGTCTCGGTCGGAACGTCCGGTGACGATGTCGAGGCCTGCGGCGCCGCCGGAACAGGTGGTGGTGTCGTAGGCGCCTGCGGCTCCGACATCCTGGGTGCTGGCGTCACCGGTTTCGGAGTGTCGGGCCGCGGGAAGGGTTGCGGCGTCTGCGCGAACGACGCGGCAGATACGAAGCACGCGGCGAACGCGATTGCGGCACCGCGCGACAAGCTCGTCATGCCGATATTATGCAGCAGGAGTTGACGACC
>JAICSD010000218.1 GCA_025937075.1 Vicinamibacteria bacterium
CGCGCTCGAGGAGCGCATCCAGAAACGCGCCGCGCTCGTGCGGCTGCCGAACGACCGGGTCCGAGAAGATCGCCATGTAAGGTCCGATCGTCCGGTACAAGCAGAAGCCCACATCCGGCACGCAGAAGATCGATTTGTCGCGCGTCGCCACCATCAGGGCGTTCGTGCCGGTGCCGAAGCTCGCGTTGAAGTCGAGTGCCTCCTGGATCCCGTGCTCGTCCGGCGGCTCGAATTCGACGCGCGGCCGCATCAGGACGTACAGCGACGCGGCCGTGACGCCGAACAGCATCGAGGCCGCCGCCCGGACGAACCGCGCCGCCTGGAGCCTGTAGCCGACCGCCGTCCATCGTTCAACGGTCAGCGTGCTGACGTGGTGAGAGACGGATCCGAACGCGACAAAGAGCGCCAGGGCGGCAAACGCGACCGTGAGGTCCGCTCCCTCGAAGAGATCGCCGCGGCTCGCGCGATCGAACAGCGTCGCCTGGGAGGAGGCGGCAAGCGCGACGGCGCCGAGGATCACCGATTCTTCCCAGTCGAGCCCCTTCAGAATCGACGCGCCGGCAGCCAGCAGCAGGAGCGCCAGCGTCGCGCGGAACGCCGTGCGATAGCCGCGCGCGAGGCCGCGGGCGAGCACCAGGAGCACGACGCCCGCAAACGAGGCCGTCAGGTGTCCCGCCTCGACGAGCGGGAGCGGCATGAACCGTTCGAGCAGCACGAGCCGCGCGTGCACGGCCGGCGACGCGCTGCTCAGGATCATCAGGATGCCGGCCGCGGCGACGAGCCCTGCGACAATCCTGCGCGCCACCTCGACGCGCTGCGCGGATCGACGCGTCGCCCATGCCAACAGCAGCAGCGACGCGACCGCCCACGGCGCGATGTAGTAGATGAGGCGATACGCCATCAGCGCGGCGGCCGCGACGCTCTTCGCCATCGGCAGCTTCGCGATCCAGACGGCGTCGGCGGTGCCAAACCCACCCGGGATCAGGCTCGCAAGGCCGAGCGCCTGCCCCTGGAAGAACGACGAGACGATCGATGGCAGCGCGACCAATGCCCCCGTCGCCCTCACGCACGCCACGAACGCGACGACGGCCAGCAGCCAATCGAGCCATCCGACGATTCCGAGTTCCAGCGTTCGCGCCGAGACGGCGGCGAGCTCCGACCACCGCTCGATCCGCACGGCGGCAGCGCGTGCAATCCATGCGACGAGCAACACGATGGCAAGCGCCGTGGCCGCGATGAAGGGAAATGGCAGACGGCCGACGATCAGGACGGACGCCGTCCACCCGATCAGCCCTGAGACGAAGGCGATCGTGACGGTCAGGACGCCTGCGTGGAGATCCTGCAGACGATCCACCGACGGACGATACAGCCAGAACCGGATCGCCGGCCCGGCAAGCGGCCCGAGCGTCAGGAAGTTGCTCCATGCGAAGGACACGGCCCCGTATCGCCATCGTTCGCCAGCGGTCGCACGTGTGTTCCTGAACGCGATGACGTCGTAGAGGCCCATGATGCCGACGTTGGCGACGGTCAAACCGGCAGCGACCGCGAGCCAGCGCAGGTCGAGCGAGTGCAGCGCCGCGCGCACATCGCGGGTATGGACGTCGCGCAGGGTGTGCCACGACAGGATGAACACGATCACGAACAGCGCGAACGGCCATAACCGCATCGCGTGCCCGAGCGTCCAGACGGCCGCGCTCTGGATCCGCGGATAGACGCGCAGCCGCGTTGTCATTTGCGCGCCTCCTGCACCCAGCCGAGCGCGTCGAAATACGCGGAGGTGAGCTGGGGACGCCGATCCGTGAACCGATGATTGCTGGCGTCGATCAGCACGAGCTTCCGGGGGGGACGCGCGACCGCTTCGTAGCGCCGGTAATCCTGTTCGGTGACGTAGTCGTCCTTCGTCGACTGAATCATCACCAGCGGCACGGGCGAGACGCCCGGAAGGAAATCCGTCGCGGTGAAGGACGGCTCCTCCGGCTCGTGCTTCGTGATCCAGGCCGCGGCGTCCGTCCACCGCCACGCCAGCTCCGCCGTCGGCGGGAGCCCCATCGCGATCACGCCGTCGATCCAGCCGTGGTTCTTTGCATCCGCTGCCGCGAGCACGGCGACCGCGGCCCCTTCCGACACGCCGGAGACGATGACGGGCCGCACGAGGAACCCGGCGCTCTTCAACAGCTCGGACAGATCGCGGTAGTCCTGCGGAACGTCCTGCACACTGAGATGCTTCTGGCGATCGGTGAACGCGGCGAGATACTGGCGCACGTTGATCCCGACGACGAGATATCCCTGTGCGGCCAGTTCGTCCGCCATCGAGGGGCCAAGGCCCACCCAGCCGACGTCGCCGCTGCCCATGAGGATCGTGCCTTTCGGGGCAGACGAAGGCTGATAGATGGCGAGGCTCAGATCACGGCCGCGGAGCGGCCAGTCCAGCTTCCGCGTGGCCGACGCGGCTGCCGGAACAGCGGTCCCAAGGAGCACGAACGCGAGAAGCAGGTGCTTGAACATCGCAGCGGGCTCGCCAGCTTGGGGGAATTCCAGTTTACCGCCTAACTCCCAACTCCCCACTCCCAAGAACATCCACCTCGCAACGCCCATGCCCACGCGCCCGCTATACTGCGGCGCATGCTGCGCGCCGGCTCTACCGCCCTTTCCCTGCTCCTGATCGCTCTGTTCCCCACGGCCGCGCAGCGCGCGCAGACCGCGCATGCCGCCGAGTACTTCCCTGCGCGATGGGAGTGGCAGCACCGGAGCCCTCAGGAGGTCGGCATGCCGTCCACGTCCGTGGGCGACGCCGTGCGCTTTGCGATTGCGAGCGAAACACCGTCGACGAGAGATCTCGCGGTGGATATGGCGACGACCTTTGGCGCGCGGGAGCCGTTCGATACGCCGATCGGCCCGGTGAAGCCGCGCGGACCTGCGAGCGGCCTCATCACGCGCCACGGCTACATCGTCGCCGAATGGGGCGAACCCACGCGCGTCGACATGACGTTCAGCGTGACGAAGACGTTCCTGTCGACGGTGGTCGGGCTGGCGTGGGCGCGCGGGCTGATTCATGACGTGAACGATGACGCGCGCGACTACATGCCGCCCGGCGTCGACCTGTTCGAGGCGCCGCACAACCAGAAGATCAAGTGGGACGACCTGCTGCGGCAGACGAGCGACTGGCAGGGCACGCTCTGGGGCAAACCTGACTGGGCGGACCGGCCGGAAGGCGAGAAGCCGTCAGAGTGGCCGAACCGGAAGCTCTGGGAACCCGGCACGCACTACAAGTACAACGACGTCCGCGTCAACGTGCTCGCGCTGGCCGCGCTGCACGTCTGGCGCCACCCGCTGCCAGACGTTCTCCGCGAGTCAGTCATGGAACCGATCGGCGCCTCGTCCACCTGGCGATGGTACGGGTACGAGAACTCCTGGGTGGAGATCGACGGCCAGCGCATGCAGTCCATGACGGGCGGCGGCCATTGGGGCGGCGGGATGTTCATCGACGCGTTCGACATGGCCCGCTTTGGCTACCTCTTTCTCCGCAACGGCCGCTGGGGCGACCGGGAGATTGTGCCGGCGAGATGGATTCGGATGGCGCGAACGCCCGGACCCGCCAACCAGGAGTACGGATATTGCAACTGGTTTCTGAACCCTGGGCGCGCGTCCCTGCCGTCTGCGCCCGAATCGAGCGTCACGTTTCGCGGCAATGGCCAGAACATCATCTACATCGACTGGGACCACGACATCGTTGCCGTGGTGCGCTGGATTGGAACCACCGCGCAGGTTGACGAGTTCATTCGCCGGATGCTCGCCGGAATTCAATCGTAGCCGCGGCGCATTCGGCACGACATTCGGCGGTTTACCGAGTGGGAGGTTGCGTGGCGAAGCGAGCGTCCAGAAAACAGACATCCAGCCGGCGATCGACGCGTAGCCGGACCGCGGCGGCAAAGCGCGGCCGCAGTCGTGCGGCTGCGACGAAAACACGCGCGAGACGCGCGACGAAGCGAAAGCCTGCGGCGCGGTCTACACGCAAACGGGCAGCCTCGCGCCCGCGCGCCGGATCACGGCAACCGTCGATGGTCAGGACGGCCGCAACGGCCGTGCGGGGAGCGGTCGCGGGTGCGGTGGCAGCGGTGGCGAACCGGTTGCCGGGCGCCGGCGCCAATGCGCTCGATCTCCTCGAAACGGATCACCGGCGGCTTCAGGGCTTACTGAAGCGTGGTGAGAAAACGACGGCGCGCGCCGCGCAGGAACGCGCGGCCTTGCTGAAGACGATCACAGACGAGCTGGACGTGCACGAGCTCATCGAAGAGCAGGTCCTCTACCCTGCGCTGAAGTCTCATCCGGAAGCGAAGGACATCGTGCTCGAAGGCTTCCAGGAGCACCACGTCGCCGACGTCATCGTCGACGAGCTGCACGCCACCTCGACCACCGACGAGCGATGGGGCGCGAAGTTCAAGGTGTTCAAGGAGAACATCGAGCATCACATCGAAGAGGAAGAGGGGGAGATGTTCCGCACGGCGCGCGCGGTGTTCAGCCGAGAGCAACTGCAGGAGATGGGTACGCGGATGTCGGCGATGAAGGCGGAGGCGCAGAAGAGCTGAGGGACCGAAAGGGGTTCTGTCGCGGCTTGGATGGGACCGCGTGCGTGCTCGAACCTGAGGTCCGGCAGCCGCGCGGCGCGTCTGCGGCAGAACCCCACCGGCCGTGCCTAGTCCGGCGGTGTCTCCACGAATGCCCCCTTGCGAAGGCGACCTGCGGCCAGCATGCGCCTGTCGGAATGGCAAGTCAAGCGCGGAATTCTGAACATGGATGCACTCACACGACGATCGTTTCTCGCGGCGGCCGGCACGCTCGCGGCGCTGCCGGTTCGCGTACCCGTGACGAGCGATCAGCGGACCGCGCAACTCACAGCGGCAGACGTCATTCAGCGAATCAAGGACCACATCGGCGTGCCCTGGCGCACGGAGACCGTCGACAGAATCATCGCTGGTGCGCCGCAAACGTCCGTGAAGGGCATCGCGACGACGATGATGTCGACGATGGATGTGGTGCAGCGTGCGGCGATCGCCGGCCGGAACATGATCATCACGCACGAGCCGACGATGAAGTATTGCGCGGACTGGCTCGAGGGTTTCGTGGCCGAAGTGCCGATCGACTTCGTTCCGGCGCCCGAGCCGTTCTGGCGCCCGTAGCGGCTACGCCACCGCTTCGGCCACGATCTCGTACGATCGCACGCGCGCCGCGTGATCGTAGATATGCGAGACGACGATGAGCTCGTCCGGCTGCATCCGATCGGCGAACGCTCGTATGTCACGTCGAATCCTCTCCGGCGAGCCGACGAACGACACCGACTGAATTCCCTCGACCGTCCGGGCGTCGAACGGCACGACGTCCTTCTCCCATTCGCGGCTCGGTGGGGGCAGTGCGATCGGCATACCTGCGCGGAGGCTGGCGAATGCCTGCCGCCCTGACGTCGCGAGAAATCGAGCCTCTTCGTCCGTGGCCGCGGCGACGATGTTCACCCCGAGGATCACGTTCGGCTCGTGCATCTCCGCCGACGCCTGAAAGCGCGTCCGATACAGCTCCACCGCCTGCGTCATCTGGATCGCGGCGAAGTGAGAGGCGAATGCGAACGGCAGACCGAAGGCCGCCGCCACCTGTGCGCCGAACAGGCTGGAGCCAAGGATGAAGATCGGAATCGAGAGGCCCGATCCAGGTACGGCTTTGACGGGCTGGCCTTCGCGCGCGTGAAAGTAAGACATCAGCTCGAGCACGTCCTGCGGGAACGCGTCGGGATCCGAGACCAGCGTGCGCCGAAGTGCGCGTGCGGTCGTCGGATCCGTTCCCGGCGCGCGGCCGAGGCCCAGATCGATGCGGCCCGGGTACAAGGATTCGAGCGTGCCGAACTGCTCGGCGACGATCAGCGGCGCGTGGTTCGGGAGCATGATTCCGCCCGCGCCCACGCGAATCGTGTGCGTGGCGGCCGCCACGTGCGCGATGACGATGACCGTCGCCGCGCTCGCAATGCCCGGCATGTTGTGATGTTCGGCCACCCAGAAGCGCCGGTACCCGAGCCGCTCGGCGTGCTGGGCGAGGTCTCGCGAGTGCTCGAGCGCGGCCGCGGCGTCACTACCCTGCGTGATTGGCGAGAGATCCAGGACCGAAAGCGCGGGCCGGCTCACCTCATCTCCACGACCGGAAGCTCCACGAACGTCGCCTTGTCCGTCGCGTGATAAATCCGCTGCACCGCGCGCTTGTAGTCCTCCGGCTTCGCCCAGAAGATGTTCGGCACGAACGACTGCGGGTTGCGATCGTAGAGCGGGAACCAGGAAGACTGGATCTGCACCATGATGCGGTGACCAGGCAGGAAGACGTGATTGGCCGTGGGCAGCGCGAATCGATACTGGAGCGGCGTGTCCGGCGTGATGGCCTTGGGCGTATCGAAGCCTTCACGATAGCGGCCGCGGAAGATGTCAGCGGACACCATCAATTGATATCCACCGAGCGGCGCCTGACCCGCGACTTCGTCCGGATAGACGTCGATCAGCTTGACGACCCAGTCCGCATCGGTGCCGCTCGTCGACGCGATCAGGTTTGCGATCGGCTGGCCGCTGATCTTGACGGGCGTTTTCAGGACATCTGAAGTAAACGCGAGCACGTCCTGACGGCCCGACGCTTCGCGCTGATCGTCGACGAGCCATTGCGACCACGTCAGCGGCGGCTCGTAGCCGACGGGCTGAATCGGACGCGCGCGGAACGGAACCGGCTTCGCCGGATCCGACACGTATTCGTCGAAGGGGGGGCCCGCCGCCGGCGCGGAGAAGGTCGCGCTCGAGGCTGCAGTCATATAAAGCGCCTTCCGCTGCGGTGCGCAGCCGTTCTCGCAGCCTGATGGCCAGGCCTGCAGACGCCGCCACGTGTTCGTGCCCGTCTCGAATGCCGTCACCGGCGCAACGTTCATCGCGGGCGCATCATCTTTCAGGTAGTGCGCAAGAAAGGGCGCGAGCACCTGCTGGCGGAAGTACGCGCCCGTGTCGCTGCCGAACTTCAGCGGTCCAAGGCTGCTGGCGTCCTCGATCTCCTGTCCGTGATGCCACGGCCCGAGCACGAGAAAGACTCTGTCGTTGCCCGTGTCCTTCGGCTCGATTGCTTTGTAGACCGCAATCGCACCGTAGATGTCCTCCTGATCCCAGAGGCTGTGCACGAGCATCACGGGCACCTTCAGCGGCTCCTTCGCGAGGAGCGTGTCGACGGCCTGTTCGCGCCAGAACGCGTCGTAGCTCGGGTGCTCCAGGATCTTGCGCCAGAAGCCAATCTGCTCGAGCCCGTGCCGGCGGCCCAGCTCGCCCGCGGATCCCGCGGACATGTACTCGTCGTAATCATCGAAGTAAGACGTCCACCAGCGCTCCTCGTTCTTCGCGGACGCGATCTGCTCGTAGATGTACGGCATGTTCTGCTCGCGGAACGCGCCGTTGTGAAACCAGTCGTCCCCCATCCATCCGTCGACCATCGGATTCATCGGCACGGAGACTTTCAACGCCGGATGCGGGTTGAAGAGCGCCATCAGCGGCAGGAAGCCATCGTAGGAGATGCCGAGAATGCCGACCTTGCCGTTGGTCTCGGGGATATTCTTCACAAGCCAGTCGA
>JAICSD010000214.1 GCA_025937075.1 Vicinamibacteria bacterium
CAGCGCAGGTTGCACCGGTCGGTGACGGATACGCGCAGGCTGCGCAGCGGGCGGTCGAAGCGGTCGAGGACCGGCATGGGCGTCTCTGTATTATGCCGCGAGGGGCGTGCGGCGTGCGGCGTGCGGCGTGCGGCGTGCGGCGTGCGGCATGCGGCGTGCGGCATGCGGCGTGCGGCGTGCGGCGTGCCCAAATGTAGGGCGGCCCTTTATGGGCCGCCGATCTGCCGCGCAAATGTAGGGCGGCCCTTTATGGGCCGCCGATCTGCCGCGCAAACGTAGGGCGGCCCGTTATGGGCCGCCGATCATCTGTGCCCTTCTGCAGGGGCGCGCCTCAGAACATCACGCGCACGCCCGCGCGGAACGACCGCGGCGCACTCCAGCCGTTCGGCAGGCCGAAATTCGGGCCGGACTGCGGTGTGAACCCCGTGGCGATCCCTTGATTCCAGACGTTGAACGCGTCGAGCAGCAGGTGAACGGATGTGCCATGGCCAAGCGTCAGCGGCGCGTCCGCACGCAAATCCAGGGTGTTGGTGGTCGGTCCCCGGCGATGGGGCGGCTCGGCGGCTACGCTGACAAGTCCCTGGCCGGCGGAGCGGCCCCCAACGACGACGCGTCCGCCGAGTCCGCCGCTCTGGAGTGTGTAGACGCCGCTGACACGCACGTCGGCCCATTTCGAAATGACCCCGGTTGCCAGCAGCTTCACGTCGAGGGGCACGTCCCAAGTCGTGCGCCCATCTGAATTGACCGCGCGATTCGGGTTCGAGAACGTCGCATTCGGGCCCGCCGTGTTCATGCCGATGTTGCTGCTGAAACCGTTGGCGAAGTTCGCGACGGTCCTCGCCCACGACCACGACCCCTGGATCTCGACATCTGCGACCCGGGCCCGTCCAATCGCCTGGACGGCGTCGTAGCTGTGGTACGCCTCGGGAGGGTTGGCCAGGACCCACCGTGCCGTGCCCGGATTCTGGAGCGTATACGCGGTCAGCGGACCACCATCGTCTGCAGTCCCGGCGACACCGTCCGGACCTGGATCGATGAATTGGAACGGCTGCCAGATCGCGTCTGGCCGTGTGATGCCGGCGATGTGCTCCCAGTCGCGCCGGATCCACTGGAGCGTGACGCTCGCCTGCCCCGTCCTGGCGTATTCCACCGACGCGACCTCCTCGCGTACGTACGGCATCCGGAAGCCAGACGCGATCTCGTACACATCGGTCGATTCGAACGTGCCCAGAGGGACCAGGACGCCTGGCGAGACGACCTGCGCCTCGATCGTGGGCGCCGAGGCGTGGGGATCGAGGAAGTCGTAGAACCCCGTTGCAAACCCTTCGTGATAGTGGCCGTAATGCGCGCGGACGATCACGTGGTGCGCGCCGGTGAGGTCCCAGGCCACGCCGATCCGCGGAGAGGTCGTCCGCTCCGACATCACGTGCCCGATGTCCTGAACGGCGCCCGAGTCGAACGCGAGGCGCACACCTGGTGTCACGGTCAGCCGTGACCCAAGATGCCAGGCGTCCTGCGCATAGAGCGTCGTCGTCGTGCCGTGAGGGCGTTTCGAAAAACCGGCGAACTCGAACGCCAGGTACGGGGCGCCGCCGAGGTCGTAGTAGAGGATTCCGCCTGTGTAGCCCCCTTCGGTGCGGTCTGCGCTGTGCTCGACTTGCGCACCGAACATGAACGTGTGTTCGCGCCCAAGGAAGTCGTCTGCGAAGCGCGTCAGCGACACCGCGGCGGACGCCTGGCGGCTGTGACGAACGCTGAAGCCTGTCGCATTGACGGATTCGACGCCGGTGAGCGCGTCGACGTGTCCTGGCGGACCGCTTCGCCGCGCCAGAGGGCCACCGAGATCCTCTGCGACCTTGTTCATGCCCGCTCGCGTCTCGACGAGCGTGTGGCTGTCGGGCACCCATGTTCCCGTCACGTTGCCCAGGGTCTGACGGTTGTCGTCGTCCGCCAGCGACTCGGTCCGTACCAGTGGGCCTGCGTTGAAGTTTTTCCGATCGCTGTGAATCCGCTCGACGACGCCGTCGAGACGCAGTGCAGAACTGGCGGCACCGGTCAGTTTTGCGGTGAGGTTGTTCTCCGTAGTGTCGACGCTCGGCTCGTCTGGACTGCGTGGGCCCGTCGAGAATGTCGCCGGACGCGTGTTATCGCGAAACCGCTCCCACCCGCCAAAGAACCAGAGCCGGTGCCGCCGAATCGGTCCCCCGAGTTGCCCGAACCCATCCCATCTTTTCAACAACTGCAGTGGTTGGAACTGGCTTCGCACGCTTGCGGGCGCAGCGCCTCGGTTGTTCGAGAGCCAGTTGTTCCTCGAGACCTGGTATTGAGCCATGCCGGTGAACGTGTCGGTCCCCGACCGCGTGACGAGATTCATGAGCATGCCCGTGTAACCGCCGTACCGCGCATCGGCGCCGGCGCCGATCATCTGGGCTTCTTGAACCCAGTAAAGATTCGGGAACACCGCCGGCGTGCCGACGTTCGGGTGGTTGGCGCTCATGTCGTCGATCTGAAGCGGATTCCCTAACACCGCGCCGCCGAGCGCGGCGAAATTCTTCACGCCGGGCGCGAGATTGATGAGCGCGGTGACATCGCGCTGCAGCGGCAGGTTCTCGAGCATTGTCTTGCCGATCACGATCGAGGTCGACGTGCTGCGCGTATCAGCAGCAACCGGTTCGGCGGACACCGTCGTCCGCTGCTCGAATCCGGCGACCGGCAGGACGATGTCGACCGTCACGCTGCGCCCGGGCGCAAGGTTGATGTCGGCGCGCCTCACGTTGCCGAAGCCGCGCGCGTCCGCTATCACGAGGTAGGTGCCCGACGGCAGCCCAACGACTCGGTAGCCGCCGCCGGCATCGGTGTGCGCCGCCTGCGGCCCGCCGACGAGGGACGCACTTTCGACATTCACCGATGCGTTGCCGATCGCCGCGCCCGTGGTGTCCCGTACCGTGCCTTCGATCGTGCCGTCCTGAATGGTCTGCGCGACCGCCGCGCACGCGAACAACAGCAGCGCACAGAAGAACAGCAGAACGGATCGGATCGACCTGGTGCACATCAATGAACCCCTTGAATTGGTTCCGGCCGTTCACGCAACAGCACGACCTCTGTGTGCGCCGTAAAGAGCGTGTAGGCCACGCGTTGCCCGTCCGGCGCGGGGCGTATGTCGCGAAGGCCCTGCGCCGACAATCCTGTTCGATAGGGCGTACCGCCATCGGCAGGTACGGCCCATAAATCCGTCTCCCACCTGACGAACCCGGCGGTCGGTTTCGATGGCCGTCGTCAGACTGGTCCATGGCGGATACCGTGAGTTACCGCACCTGTTCCCTCGGCCGCAGCACACCTGGCAGCACGACGGCTTCGGTTTGCAGGGTGAACATCGTGAACACGACCTGACCGCCGTTCGGGTTCACTCGAATATCACGAAGGCCGGGGATGAGCAGGCCCGTTGTGTGTGGCGTGCCGCCGCCAGCAGCCACTGCCCACAACGCCGTTTCCCACTTCGTGTAGCCGTTGGGCAGGACCTCGGTCGAGGCAAACAGCAGTTCACGGCCATCTGCCGTCCACTGTCCGAGCAGCAGCGGGACGGCCGCAAAAAGGGGGAGTCCTCCGTACGGACGAGGACGCGACTTCGCCACCAGCTCGCGGGCGTTCGAACCGTCGCGATTTACCACCACGATGTGCGAGATGGCGGACGCACGTGTCTCGAGGACGAACGCAATCCGGGCGCGGTCGGGCGTCAGCGCGAGACCACGACCGATGTACATGTCCGGGGGAATGCTGAAGAGGAGTTGTTCCTGGCCGGTTTCGAGATCGAGCCTCGAAACGCCGCGCTCGTCCTCCGCGAACACCACGTGGGTCGCGTCGTCCCATTCGACGTCCCGATAGGGCCGGTGCGTCAAATACGGCCCCGACTCCGCGCCGGTTTTCACGTTGACGACGATGAAGCCGTTTTTCGGGACGTTCGGGATCGTCCGCACCAGGATGCGCTCACCATCGGGCGAGAACCGCGCGTTCAAGCCGATGCGGCCAGGCGCGCCGCTATTGCGTCCCACGTCCGGCAGGGCGCGTTCCTGGCCTGTGACGACGTCGTGAATACGCAGCACGTGCCTGAACGGCCCAGGAGGTTCGGTGATGTAGGCGACCAGCGTGCCGTCTGGTGACCAGTCGGGTGAAAGATGGGTGCCGGGTCCGGTGGAAATCTCCCGAGCGCCGGATCCGTCGATGTTTGCACTCACAATCTGCGACGTCCCCTCACTCCGTCGCGCAAGCAGCGAGCCATCGGCCAGAACCCCGAGCAGTTCATGCACACCGTTCGTGCCCGGTACTTCGGCCGGTGCGCCAACTGGATTCGCGTCGCCGTTTATCGGTACGGACCAGACTGCCGTCTCGCCGCTCCGATGGCTGACAAAGACGATGTGCCCGTTCGTCCAGAGAGGCGTCTGATCGTCTCCGGCGGTCATCGGTACGGGCTCTGGAACGCCTCGATCGACGGCAACCCTCCAGATGGCGCTGGTGTTGTCGCGCGAATTTTGAAAAAGGAGAAACCGTCCGTCGTCGCTGAATGCCGGCGCATCCGCTCCGCCAACCCCAAAGATTCTCGGGGAACCTCCTTCGAGGGGCGTCAGGAACACATCGCGCCGTTCGCCATCAGCCACCACGCCGGCGATGAACCTGCCGTCGGGTGACCATGCAGTCGGCTCCACCTGTTTCCCGACCGGCTGCCAGACGACGCGGCTCGATCGATTCGAAACGTCGAGCACCTGCAGTTGTTCGTTGCCGCCACTGTGCCATTCGTAAGCGATCTCACCGCCGTCCGGAGATGCCGCCGAGGCGCCGGCGTAGTGGCTCAGCACGTCACCCCCGGTGGTAAGGAGATCGATGTTGCCCGTATCCATGTGCATCAGCGCGAGCCCGCCGTTGCGGCGGTCGACGAACGGCAGGATCCGGCCATCGCGCGACGGTCGTCCAATTTTCGCCGGGGCAATCGCGAAGTCGAGCCGCCGTACAGAAAACGCCGGTTCCGTTACGAACCCCGACGTGCGCGCCAGGAACCGGGCACTGAACGCACCGGCGCCTGCGATGAGGATCGCGGCAAAGCCCGCGGCGATTGCATACCGGGGCCGCCGCCGCGCAAGACGGCGCGCAACCTCGGCGGCACTGCGTGGCCGCGCCTTCGCATCCGGCGCCAGCAGGGAGGTGAGCACGGCGGTCAGCCGGCGTGGAAGCCGCAGCGTCGCGTCGAGCGTCGTCCCTGCCGTTCGCCGCGCCGCATGCTGTGCCGCGAGATCGGCGAACGACGACGCGGTTACCGGATAGCGGCCGGTTGCGAGAAAGTGCAGCAGCACTCCGAGGCTGTACAGATCGGACTGCACGCTCGCGGTGCCCCCGGCGAACACTTCCGGGGCGACATAGAGAGGCGTTCCGGCTTCATCGGCGGGTTCGATCGTGTGCAGCCTCAACTCGCGGCTGCTGCCGAAATCCAGCAGGATGACGCGGCCGTCTTCGGTCCGCTTGACATTTGACGCTTTGATGTCGCGATGCAGGACACCCGCGCGGTGTACCGCGTCGAGCGCGCGCGCGACCTGCAGGCCGATCTCCCTCACGTCCCGCGCGGGCAGTGGACCATCGCGGCGGACCGTCGTGTCGAGGTCGTCGCCGCCGATGAACTCCATGGCGACGCCGATCTCGCCATCGACACAGCTCGCGCCGTACACCGTCGCGACGTTCGGATGCCGCACGCGCGCGAGTAACCGCCCTTCGCGGAGGAGGTCCCCCACATCTTCGTCCTGAGCGGGAATGAGTTTGAGCGCGATCTCGCGATCGAGCTGCGGATCGTGCGCGCGCCAGACGTCTCCGTACCCGCCGTGCCCGACAGGCTCGAGCAGTTCGAACCCCGCCCAACGCTCGGACGCGCGGCTGCCGACCGCCTGCCGCGAGGCTGCGGTGGCCTGCGTGATGGCGCGGAGCGCGTCGAGCCGCGCCCGTCCTTCTGGCGCCGTCGCGCGCTCGAGCGCGTCCCAGTCCGGCACCTCGCCGTCGAGGATCTTCGCGCTCAGGCGCTCGAACTCGGCATCGTCCACTGGTCAGCTCCCGAGAGGGCCTCCGTCACTGCGCACTCTGTCTCTTAAATGCCGAAGCCGCCTCTCCTGGACAGGGCTCGGCCCGTCGCGCGCCGTCGAACGGGCCGGAATAGTATCAGCGTCCCTTCGCACCGCGCGTCCGTTTTTCAGGGGGACGGCATTTAGTCAGGAAGCGGGCTGCGCAGACGCTCAGTGCGATGCGAACCGGCCAGCGGGAAGCGAAAGGATACACATGCGAACCTTGGGAATCGTGACAGCGGCGGTTGCGCTCAGCGCGGTGGTCGTCTCGGCCGGAAAGCCCGCTCCCACGCCACCTGACATCCCCGTGAATCTCTCGTTCGACAACGGGCCGGGGCAGGCCCTCACGAGCGACGGACAAACCGAGCTGATATCGAGCGGCGGTCAGCCGGACTATGTGGATGGGCTGCACAACGTGCTGGCGGCGATCAGCGGAAATTTCCGCTTCTCGACTCAAGCGGATACCAGACTCGGACCGCAGCGAAGCGCGTGCCTCAATTTTGGAGGACAGTACGTCGAGGGAACCGTCCCGTTCGGCAACGGCTCGACGCGACAGTGCGTAAACATCCTCGAAGCGATGCTCGCGTTTCCGATCGGCTCGGGCAGCGCATACATCCAGAGTCTCAAACTTGGCCAGACGCTTCAGAAGACGGTTCGGTGGGAATGGCAGGACGGCGGCTATTACTATCGCCTCGGGTATGGCAGCGACGCGAATCAGAACGGCACGCCCGAGACGCCACCCGTCACCGTCACCTGCATCGATGCCCCCGACGCGTCGTCACAATGTACGAAGTGGACGATGACACCTGCCGTCGCGAGTGAATACGCGGTGGAGAGTTCGGGGGGCGTCCTGGATCCGAATGCGCAAACCGCCACGGCAGAATTCTGGCGCGTGAAAATCCTGAAGCGCAGCCAGGAGGGCCCGCTGGAGTTTCTCGGCTACGTCGTCATGCCGTTCACGCAGACGCTCACGCCAAAGTAAAAATACGGCGTCGTCTCAGTCGCCGCTCATTTCCGTGACGAGGCGCGCGAGGGCTCGTTCGGTGGCCTTCCGCGCCGCGTCCGGCGAGGAGCGCTGCTGCAGATCCGCGAGTTCCTCGTATGTGAGGCCCAGTTCGAGCCGGCCGATCAGCAGTTCGCGTTCCCCTTCCTTCAGTCGTCCGAGCGCATGCTCGTATTTCGCAATGCGCTGACGCCCGATGGCTCGCTCGAGCGGGGACGCCGAAGGGTCGATCTGCTCGTCGTCGAGCGGGGTTGACTCCGGACGGCGGGATCGGCGCCGGATTTCCTCCCGAACGCGGTTCATCAGCGCCTGCCGCAGATATGCCAGCAGCGCGCCTTCACCTCGATATTCGAAGCCGTCAATCTTCTTGAATGTCCGAAGCAGCGTGTCCTGGACAAGGTCGTGGGTGTCGGCCAGATCCCGCGCCCGGGAGGGGAGCCGCCCGCGCGCCCAGCGCTGCAGGCGCGGCATGTACCGTTCGAACAGCCGTTCGAGCGCCTGGTCGTCGCCGTTGCGGGCGCGGTCCAGCAGCAGTCGCGTCTCTTCGAGGCCGCCGGTCCGGCTTTCCATGCGGTGGCATTTTACTCAAGCAGAGACGCCGAGGCCTTTACTCGGAAGTAAGG
>JAICSD010000476.1 GCA_025937075.1 Vicinamibacteria bacterium
CGCGGCGGGCGAAACGAGGGCAGAAGGGGTTGTCGACGGCATCGTGACCGACTATATCGTAATTGTCCGCGGGGCTTCGCCCCGCCGGAGGCCCCTTCACGCTTCCGCCTTCGCGCGAAGCGCTCCGGCGAGGCCTCGCCGGAGCCTTGGCGTAGGCGGGCGCTCGCGGGGCCGCTTTTGATCCCGGCTCCGCTCGCGTGGCTCACGTCGCTGCGCTCGTTCGCCGTTATCTTGAACGATCAGACGGTAGTATGCTATTCACTCGCGTGCGTTGCACAGCTTCGGCCCGCCGGTCTCCTGCACAGAAATTCCGATCCCCTGCGCATCTTGTCCGGAATTTCCCCGACAAATGCTGACGCACGGCGGCCTGGTGCGGCTGCAGATTCCCAGCGTCTTCGACATGCTCGATCTGGTGCAGATGCTCAGCGATCGCCTGGGCGCGATGGCCTCGCTCGACGACGACAGCATCCATTGGATCGGCGTCGCGGTGCGCGAATCCGTGATCAACGCGATCAAGCACGGGAACCGCGAGCATCCGGGCAAGCTCGTCACGGTTGAATTCGCGTTCACGCCACACGACTCTCCCACGCAGCTCGTCGTCCGCGTCGTCGACGAAGGAGAGGGATTCGATCCGGAGACCGTCGGGAACCCGCTCGATCCCGAGAACATCCTGAAATCGAGCGGCCGCGGTATTTTCTTCATGCGCAGCTTCATGGACGACGTGGAGCTTCGCCGCGCCCCGGACGGCGGCATGGAAGTGCGCATGGTCAAGAACCTGGCGTCCGGTGGGTGAACCGCTCCCTCCCATTTTTCCCGCGACGGCGATCGAAGCGGTGATCGAGGCGGGCGCCATGCAGCTTGCGGGCGCCGGCGACCTTCACGTCGAGAAGAAGGGCGCGATCGATCTCGTCACGCAGATCGATCGTCAGGTCGAGCTGATGTTCCGCGCGCTCATCGCGGAGCGTTTTCCTGATCACGCGGTGCTCGCTGAAGAATTCGAGGCGCGTGGCGATCGCGAGCGCGAATCGCGGTACTGCTGGGTGTTCGATCCGGTCGATGGCACGACCAACTACGCGCACGGGCTCCCAATCTTCTGCTGCGCGGCCTCCTTGGAGATAGACGGGCAGCCGGCCGTCGCCGCCGTCTACGACCCGAGCCGGCGCGAGCTGTTCACGGCGGAGCGCGGAGCGGGCGCGTGGCTGAACGGCGTGCCGATGCGCGTGTCGACGGCCGCGACGCTGATCGATTCGCTCCTCTGCACGGGGTTTCCGTATACGGTGCACGAGAATCCCGACGAGCTCGTCGCGTTGTTCGGCGAGTTCCTCAAACACGCCCGCGCCGTCCGGCGGCTCGGCTCCGCCGCAATCGATCTCTGCTATGTCGCCGCTGGCCGCCTGGACGGCTTCTGGGAAGCTCACCTGAATCCGTGGGATGTGTCCGCGGGTGCGCTGCTCGTGACGGAAGCCGGCGGCCAGGTGACGAATCTGGCCGGCGGCCCCTTCGACTCACGGATCGGTGAGGTGATCGCGTCGAATGGCGCCGTGCACGCGGCGATGGTCGACACCATTCAGGAGTTCAAGACGCGGCGCTCACGAAACCGGACGCAGTGACCTATCTGTAAGACAGTCCCTGCCCCCGGGGTTACGGGGTCAGACCCCGGCGGTGCCAGGGTACGGGGTCAGACCCCAATCACAGCGACGCTGGCACCCTTCATGCTGCGGCACAGGTTGGTCCATGATGCGTTCAAGTGGGAGGTCGGTCATGACGACACGTCGCATGCTGTGGAAGCTAACGCTGATCGCAGGCGCCATCATCGTCCTGCTGACGCCCGCGCCCGCGATGGCGCAGATCCATCAGGTGAGCTCGGGGTCATCGGACGCCAGCCAGACGATCAATTTCAGCATCGGCTACTTCGCGCTGAAGGGGCTCGACTCCCGCGTGGAAGACGACGTGCTGCTGAACGAGCTGCAGACCGAACAACCGCTGCTGTTCGAGGTGAAGGACTTCAACTCGGCGAGCATCGGCGGCGAGTATCTGATCCGGTTCGGCCCGATGTTCGAAGGCGGCGTCGGGCTCGGCTTCACGCAGCAGACCGTGCCGAGCGTCTACGCCAACCTGACGCATCCAGACGGAAGCGAGATCGATCAGGAGCTGAAGCTCAGGACGATCCCCGTGACGTTCACGGCGCGCTTCCTGCCCCTCGGCCACGGCAGCTTCGAGCCGTACATCGGCGGAGGTCTCGCCGCGATCCGGTGGCGCTACAGCGAGGTTGGCGAATTCGTCGACTTCGATCGGACGATCTTCGCGGCGCGCTACATCGCGGACGGCACCGCGGCCGGTCCCACCATTCTTGGCGGCGTGCGCGGCGTGGTCGGGCACTGGGTCGTCGGCGGGGAAGTCCGCTGGCAGAAAGCGGAAGCGTCCGGGCTGCTGGACGAGGGGTTCGTCGGCGACAAGCTCGATCTGGGCGGTTGGACCTCGAACTTCACCTTCGGCGTGCGGTTTTGAGCACAGGAGATCAGGAGATCAGGAGAAGTTATGTTTTAGCCTCCTGACCTCCTGGTCTCCTTCTATGATCCTACTTGCGTCGGTATAGCGACACGTTACCGCCTTCCGCAACGCGCTCGTAGCCGGCGAAGAAGCGCGGATCCAGCTTTCCCTGCCAGTAGAGCGCGTCGCCTCCTTCCGCCTTTTCCTCGACGAGAATCCACGCGGCGAACGGCTGCGGATGCCCCATCGCGTACTTCCAGATCTCTCCGTTGCCCTCGTGAAGGAAATCGTGGATCGAGAGGCCCGCGCGCGAGAGGTCCTGCATGTAATGGCCGAGCGATCCCATGCTCATCATGATCGGCTGGCCGTCCCAGTGCGACCGCAGATAGTTCGTGACAACGACGCGTCCTGCAGCGTTCTGCGCATCGCGCTGTGATTCCGTCACCACCGGAGCCGACCGATCGAACGGCTTTGCTGCCGTGGCTGCGAGCGCGACGACAACGATCGCAGCCGCTCCACGCGCGCGTCCCGGCAGCAGGCTGACGCCCGTTCCGATGAGTGCGGCGGCGGCCGCGACGAGCGGCACATCGTACCGAAGCCGCAGGGGATGTCCTTTGTAGTACGCGTACCAGGGCAGCGCCGCTGCCGCCGCCAGCGCGAGGACGATGATGATGCCGCTGCGGGCGCGCGCCCGCAACCATGCGAAGACAATCAGGCCTGCCGCGACGACGGCCATCCACGGCAGCAGTGC
>JAICSD010000320.1 GCA_025937075.1 Vicinamibacteria bacterium
AGCTTCGGCGCACGCGGCCGTCCTTGATCAGCGCGTCGGATACTTCCTTCGCGAGATCCGCGGGGATCGCTCCGGCGAGACCGAGGCTGATCTCGTTGACGCCGACGATTTCCCCCTGCAGGTTCACGAGCGGTCCGCCGGAATTGCCGCCGTAGATGGGCGCATCATGGCCGATCCATCGAACGATCGATCCGACGTCCTCCCCATCGAGCGTCATGCGATTGAATGGCCAGAACAGCCCCGGCATGATCATCTCGATGTTGCTCACGATCCCCATCGTCACCGACTGAGAGAGCGCGAGCGGGCTTCCGAGCGCAAGGACGGGATCGCCCACCTTGAGCTTCGAGATGTCGCCGAAGGACGCGACTGGAAACGTCCGCGGCGACGGCGGGCGAAGCTTCAGGACCGCGAGGTCCGACAGAGGATCGGTGCCGACCAGTTCCGCGGGAATCTCTTCGCGTGTCGCGAGGGTACAGGTAATCGCCCGTGTCCGGCCGGCCACGTGATGGTTCGTGAGGACGTATCCCTCGGGCGAGATGATCGTTCCGCTCCCCGCGGCTTCGCGCTTGACCTCGCGTCCCGCAACGTGGTCGAGCGTGACGACGTGAATGCGAACGAGGCTGGGGCCGACGCGCGCGATGGCGGCCTGGACGGCGGTGGTCTGGGGGATGGAGGTCTGTGCGAGAACGGAGGCGATCAGCGCCGCGAGTGGAAGTAGCGTCACCAGCACATCCTACGTCAGCCCCTTCGTGGCGGACGCGAGGGCCTCAGCTCGACGCGGCTCGGCAGGCTTCTCGGATCGTGCTCGATCAGGTTCACGACGGTGCGCGCGACGTCCTCGGGCGCCAGCTTCCAGTCGCCCTCGCCGCCAACGCCGCGATCGCCGAACGTGGTCGAGACCGAGCCCGGCATGATGTAGCTGACGCGGATGTTGTCGTGCCGCACTTCCTGCATCAGCGCTTCGCTGAATGCGTTGAGGCCCGATTTCGACGCGCAGTAGGCGGCCGCGCCTGCGAACGCGTTCTTGCCGGCAAGGCTGCTGATGTTGATGATCCACCCGCCGCCGCGACGGCGCATCTCGGGAATCGCGGCACGGCTGCAGTAGAACGGGCCGCTCAGGTTCGTCTCGATCACGTCGTGCCACTCGTCGATGCCCATGTCGGCCACGTTGATGAAGCGGCCGATGCCCGCGTTGTTGACGAGGACGTCGACTCCTCCAAACCGCGTGACGGTCTCGGCAACGAGGCGCTCCGCGTCCTTCGCAGCTCTCGCATCGGCGCGCACGGCGAGCACGTTCGCGTCGCCTCCAAGCTCCTGCTGTGCGCGGCGCAGATCCGCGTCACTGCGCGCCGTCAGCACGACCTTCATGCCGCGATCGACGAACGCCTTCGCGATTGCGAAGCCTATGCCCTTGGATCCGCCAGTGACGATACCGACCTGTAAGCTCATGTGATCTGCACTATAGAATAAGTCACCTCAGTGTCGATGATTGCTGTGATTGGAGCCGGCGCGGTCGGCGGCGCGGTTGCGCAGAAGCTGGCCAGCCGCGACGGCGTGAGCCTCGTCACGCTCATCGATCCGCAGGCGGCCGTTGCGCGGGGCAAGGCGCTGGACATTTTCCAGTCGTCTGGTGTGGACGGCTTCACCACGCGTGTCGCCGGGGAAGAAGCTGTCGCGGCCGCGGCCGGCGCTGACGCAATCGTTCTCGCGGATCTCGTCGCGACGGGAGAAATTGCTGGCGAGAGCGGATTGTCGCTTGTGCGTCAGCTCGTGCGTCTGGAGCAGGGTGCGCCGCTCGTGTTCGCCGGAGCTGGACAGCGCGAGTTGATCGTGCGGGCCGCCTCAGAGCTGCACGTTCCCGAGCGGCGGCTGATTGGATCGGCGGCGCTCGCGCTCGAATCGAGCGTGCGTGCCATCGTAGCTGCGCTCCTGGACTCGAGCCCTTCGGATCTGTCGATTGGCATCGCCGGTGTTCCGCCGCGCAACGCGGTGATTGGATGGGATGCAGCCACCGCCTTTCACCAGCCGATCGCAGCCGTGCTGGCTGCGCATCACATGGCGGCGGTCTCGAGCCGGATCTCCGCGCTCTGGCCTCCCTCGCCCTACACGCTGGCGAGCGCCGCGGCGCGCGTCGCCGAGGCCGCGGCGAACGGCTCGCGGCGGCGATACACGTGTTTCGCGGTCGTTGGCCGCGGAGCGGTTGCGGCTGTGCCCGTAGTGTTATCGCGGGGTGGAGTGGAACGCGTTCTCGAACCGGCGCTCAGCCGGCATGAGCGCACGTTGTTCGAGAACGGATTGCGCTAATTCACAATTTCCCGCTCGTGGAGCTCGAGACCGCCGGCAAAATCGGCAAGGTGCTGGCGCAGAATGAGACGTCCGCGGTGCAGGCGCGACTTCAGCGTCTGCGGCTTCACGCGGAGCACGGCGCTCGCCTCTTCCGTCGAAAGCCCCTGAATATCCCGCAGGAGGACCGGCACGCGGTAGACCGGGGGCAGGTGCGTGAGCGCGTCCACCAGCTTGTGGCGCATCTCCGCCCGCATCACCTGATCATCGGCCAGCGACGCCCAGTCGGCCGGCTCGGGGGTGACGTGCTCGGTCGATTCCGTTTCGATTTCTGCGGTCTGAACTTCGGCAGGGCGGCTGAACCGCGCCGTCCGGAGCCGCGACATGGCTGTATTGAACGTAATGCGATAAATCCACGACGAGAGCGCCGCGTCACCTCTGAAGGCTTCGATCTTTCGATACACCTTCATCAGGACATCCTGCGCGACCTCCTCGGCATCTTCCCAGTTCTTGAGATAGCGAAAGGCGAGCTGCTGGATTCGCGGGCCGTAGATGGACGCCAGGTCCGAAACTGCTGAGGCATCCCTGGCGCGCATGCGGCCGATCAGATCGCGCTCGCCAATGTGCTGACGCATTCTGTGGCCTCCGTGTAAGTGGAGAACACCGACCCGGCTGGTCTTATTCCCGGAAATCTCAACGTTGCGCGTAAGTTATTCGCGCAACTAAAGTTGCGCCGCTACGGATTGGCGCTCGTCGCGCGGCACTTCAGTGCCGCGGCCGGCTGCGCGAACACGCTCCGGAAAGCGTCAACGATGGAAGTCGCAACCTCATCCATAGGCACAGAACGGCCGAGCAGGCGCTCCATCGACGTGACGGTCTTGTCGGAGATCCCACAGGGAACGATGAGGTCGAAGTCGGACAGGTTGGTGTTGACGTTGAGGGCAAAGCCGTGGCTCGTCACCCAGCGGGAAATGCGGACGCCGATGGCCGCGAGCTTCGCATCACCGACCCAGATGCCCGTGAGCCCGGGGATGCGCATCCCGGAGATCCCGAACGCCGCCACGCCGCGAATCAACACCTCTTCCAGATCGCGCACGTAGCGATGCACGTCACAGCGATCGGGCTTCAGGTCGATGATCGGATATCCGACGAGCTGACCGGGACCGTGATAGGTGACGTCGCCGCCGCGGCCGGTCTCGTACAGGCCGACGCCGCGATCGGCGAGCGCCTCAGGCGTCGCGAGCACGTGCGAGCGGTCGCTGCGCGTTCTCACGCCAAGCGTGATGACGGCAGGGTGCTCGAGCAGCAATAGCTGATCGCCGATGCGGCCGGCCTTGCGATCGTCGACGAGGCGCTCCTGCAGCGCGAGCGCCTCCTCGTAACCGACCACACCGAGGCGCCTTACATCCATGCCTCGTCGAACTTCTCCAGCCGCTCCTTGATGAACGAGAGGAAGCGTCCGGCATCGGCGCCATCGATCAGCCGGTGGTCGTAGCCGAGCGACAGATGACACGTCGGCCTGATTGCAATCGCATCGTCTATCACGACCGCGCGCTTCTCGATGCCGCCCACACCAAGGATTGCCACCTGAGGCTGGTTGATCAACGGAAGCCCGTAGAGCGCGCCGAAGATGCCGGGGTTCGTGATCGTGAAGGTGCCGCCCTGCACCTCGTCCGGCGAGAGCTTCTTCGATCGCGCGCGTGACGCCAGGTCCTCGATGGCGCGGCACAACCCGAGCAGGTTCTTCTCGTCCGCATTCCTGATGACGGGGACGATGAGCCCCTGGTCGAGGGCGACGGCAATCCCGAGATTGATGTCCTTCTTGTAGACGATGTTGTCGCCGTCGATCGACGCGTTCGCCATTGGAAACGCGCGCAGCGCGTCCACCACGACTTTGGCAATGAGCGCCGTGAACGAAAGCTTGCCCCCTGCCTGGTCGTACTCTGCCTTTTTGCGATCGCGAAGCTGCGACAGCCGCCCGAAGTTCACCTCGTACACGGAGTAGACGTGCGGAGACGTGTGAGCGCTCAGCACCATGTGCTCCGCGATCTTCTTGCGCATGATCGTCATCGGGACGATTTCCACGCGCTCGCCGGGGCGGTAGGCGGGACTGGGCGTGGGCCTGGTGCCGCCTTCTTTGCCGGATTCGAGAAATCCGAGGATGTCGTTCTTCGTCACGCGGCCGCTGATCCCGGTGCCGTTGATCTGCTGGATGTCGACGTTGTGCTCCCGCGCGATGCGCCGGACGAGAGGTGACGACTTCTGCCTTCGGAGCTCCTCTGTCGTCATCGAGCTGCGGGCTCTGGCTGACGCGCTCCGCTCCGGCGGTTCAGCGGGGATTCCGGCGCCTCCGGCCGCGACGGCGGCCAGCGCAGGCGAGCTCTCCGGCTGGCCGGCCGCGGCTTCGGGCATCGCGGACGGTTTCCCCGCCGCAGGTTCTTCGGATGCGGCCGCGGGCTTCGCGCCTGCTTCGCCGATGACGGCCACCACGGAGTTGACGGGGACCGTCTCGCCTTCCTTCACGTTGATCTCGGTGAGGACGCCGGCGCCAGGCGACGGAATTTCGGCGTCGACCTTGTCCGTGGAGATCTCGAACAGCGGCTCGTCGCGATCGACCGCATCGCCAACCTTCTTGATCCAGCGGACCACCGTCCCCTCAGCGATCGATTCCCCCATCTGGGGCATCACGACCTTTGTCGGCATGTGTCGCTTCCCCTGCGGCGCGTCTAACCGCCTGCGGCGCGCTCTCGTACTAGTACTCTACCAGCCTCTTTACACCAGCGACCACCTTGTCGACACTCGGCAGAAAGGCGGCCTCCAGCGGAGGAGCATACGGCACCGGCGCATCGACGGAGGCGACGCGGAGGATCGGCGCGTCGAGGTGCTCGAACGCTTCCTCCGCGATGATTGCGGCCAGCTCGCCGCCAATCCCGCCGGTGCGCCGCGCTTCGTACAGGAGCAGCGCGCGGCTCGTGCGCGCGACGGACTCGAGGATGGCGTCGCGGTCGAGCGGCGCGAGCGTCCTGAGGTCCAGCACCTCGACGCTGACGCCTTCGTCCTCGAGCTGCGTCGCCGCTTCGATCGCCGTGTGCACCATCGCGCCGAATGTGATGATCGAGGCGTCCGATCCGTTCCTCCGCGTCACGGCCTTTCCGATCGGCACG
>JAICSD010000517.1 GCA_025937075.1 Vicinamibacteria bacterium
AGCGAGATCGTCAGGATCTTGATCATCGCGCGCGTGACCCAGCCGAGGATGATCAGGTTGATCGGGATGCCCAGGTACAGCGCGCGGAAACCGCGCAGCGCCGCGGCCGGCTTTCCGCCGTAGCGGATCTCCGCGAATTCCACGTCGGTCATGACGTTCGCCCGCCGCCAGAGCTTCGCGAAGAAGAACACCGTGAGCATCCCGCTCATCAGCATGTTCCACCAGAGCCAGTTCCCCGCGACGCCGTGCGCCACGACGAGCCCCGTGACCACCAGCGGCGTGTCCGCCGCGAACGTGGTGGCCACCATCGACGTGCCGGCGAGCCACCAGGGCGCGGCGCGGCCCGAGATGAAGTACTCGCTCAGGCTCTCGCCGCCGCGCTTGGTGAAGTAGAAGCCGATCCCCGTGGACAGCGCGAAGTACGCGATGACGATCGTCCAGTCTACGGCGGTGAGCGTCATGTCGGATCAGTGAATGTGGGACATCACGCTGTCCGCGAGCGCCACGCGGACACGACCGATTTTGTTGTTCGCGCGCGTGGGATTCACGCGGTTCGTGAGCAGGATGACGAACACGTCGTTGGTCGGATCCATCCAGATGGACGTTCCGGTGAAGCCGGTGTGTCCGAACGCGCGATCTGACATGAGATGACCCGCGGAGTTGGTGCCATTTGGCTTTTGCCACCCGAGCGCGCGGTCGGCCACGAGCTTTTTCGCGGTGAATTCCTCGATGACGTCGGCGGGCAGGAAGCGGCGGCCGTCGAGCGTGCCACCATTCAACATCATCCGGGCGAAACGCGCCAGATCCGCCGCGGTGCTGAACAGCCCTGCGTGGCCCGAGATGCCGCCCAGGTAGTAGGCTCGCTCATCGTGCACGCGGCCGTGGAGGAGGCCGCCGCGCGTGGAATCGAACTCGGTGGGCGCCACCCGATACCACAACGACTCGGGCGGCTGGTACATCGTGTCGAACATCCCCAGGGGCTGGAAGATGTGCGTGTGCACGTACCGGTCGAGTCGCTCGCCGCTCACGCTCTCGATGATGCGCCCCATGAGATAGCCGCCGATGTCGCTGTAGACCATCCGGACGCCCGGCAGCGTGTCGAGCGGAGTTCCGAACATCAGCGTGGCCATCGAGTCCGCGTTATGGGTCTGTCTGTCGTAGGGCTCGAAGGCCGGCAGGCCCCCTGTATGGGTCAGCAGATGCCGCACTGTCACGAGTTCCTTGTGTGGACCCGTCCAGTTGGGCAGGTAGCGCTGAACAGGCGCGTCGATGGCGACCTTGCCTTCCGCGACGAGCTGCATCAGCCCGGTGGTGACGCCCACGACCTTGGTCAGCGACGCGAGATCCCAGATCGTGTGCATGTCGGGCGCGGGGCTCGGGGCCCAGTCCAGGTGGCCGACGGCGTACTCCGCGATGATCCCATGCCGGTCGCCGACGACGGCGATTCCGCCCGGAAAGGCGCGGTTTGCCAGCGCCGTGTCGAGCACGGTCTCTACGGCATGCTGGACGGCAGCGACCGTGTCCGTCGCCGGGTGAATGGGACGACGCATTGCGTCAGGACCGGATTGCGCATATTGAAGCATGGTCGCGCACAGGAGGATGCACTGAACAAGCGGCATGGGGTCTCGCTGTTGTTGGTGGTTGCGTTGGGCTGCTCGGGCGTGCGCGCGGCTGTGCCGACCCGCGTACGGCCCGGCATCGACGTGCTGCTCAGCGATAGTATTGCGCTCATTCGCGGAAAGCGAATCGCGCTGCTCACGAACCAGACAGGCGTCGGGGCCTCCGGTGAATCGGACATCGACATCCTCCGCGACTCGACAGCGCGGCGATCCGGTGTTCGGCTCGTGCGGCTCTTTTCGCCCGAGCACGGTATCCGGGGCACCGAGGATCGCACCAATCTGGCGAACGGCATCGATGCGCGGAGCGGTCTGCCGGTGATTTCCCTGTACACGAACACGACGATCGCGCCGCCGGACAGCCTGCTTGGCGACGTAGATGCCCTCGTGATCGATCTGCAGGACGTCGGCACGCGCACGTGGACGTATGTCGGCGCCATGTTGTACGCGCTACGCACGGCCGGCCGCCTGCGGCTGCCCGTGATCGTACTGGACCGGCCGAACCCCCTGACCGGTTCGCACGTCTCCGGGCCGATGCTCGACGCCTCCGTGGCCAGCACCGCCAAGGCGTACGCGCTGTATCCATTTCCACTGCGTCACGGCATGACGATGGGAGAGCTCGCCCTTTTCTACAACGCGGAGCTGCATCTCGGCGCGCCGCTGCGCGTGGTGCCTGTCGACGGCTGGCACCGCGGAATGTGGTTCGATCAGACGGGCCTTCCGTGGGTCCACCCTTCGCCTAACCTGCCGGACCTCACGAGCACGCTGCTTTACCCGTCGCTGGTGCCCTTCGAGGG
>JAICSD010000307.1 GCA_025937075.1 Vicinamibacteria bacterium
ACGATGGCCACCGAGTCGATCAACTCGTGCCCGGATCGCTGCCCGGGATTCGCGGCGAACATCGACAGCACGGGGAGCATCGCAACGAGCAGCGGATGAAACGCGAACCGCGTCATAGTTCCCGCCTTCTCATCAGGTAGACGGTCCGCTCCGCGTCTCTCACAGGGTAGGTCGCTTCGATCGTGAACCACGTGTCGAACGCGGCTTCGAAGTCCTCACGCGTGTACTCGCTGAAGATGTCGACGCGCGTGGCGAGCATGCGCTGCAGTTGCGAGTCCGACTTCGGCACGAACTCGATGACGAGCGCACGCGCGATCCGGCTGAAGAACTCGGCTATCCGCGGGAGCGGAAGATTGTGCGCGATGGCGAGGTGATGCACGAGCGCGAGCGCGAGCACGAGGTCGGCCGGCCCGCGATCGGCGAACGACTCGCGTTCCTCGTGCGCCCAGCCGGACCGCGAGCTCGGGTTCGTCAGGTCGAGCAGGAGCGGCAGCAGGTGTTGTTCGCGCCGCGCGACGACCTGCTGGTAGTTCTTCTCGACGGCAACAGGATCGACGTCGAATGCCACGGTCGGAATGCCGCGATCGCTGCCAATCCGGCTGAACGTGCCGTCGTTGGCGCCGAGATCCCAGATATTCCGCGGCGCCACCCGATCGATCGCGGCGGTGACGATCTGTCGCTTGTGGGTGAAGGCCGAATCCGTGTAGTTCGTCGCGTCGTAGTAATTGCCCCACGTGGTCTTCGGGGCACGCCACGTCAACCCGCGTACGGTGCGTTCGAGGCTGTCGAGGATCCCTGCCGCAGCCGTCGCCGTCATCGCCGGCATCCGCCGCGTCCGGGCCGGCGCGTCGCTGGCGGCCACCCGCCGTTCCGCGGCCGCCTGCAGATGAACGTGTGTCAGGAGCCCGGGCCGGAACCGTGTGCTCGCGGGCAGCAGACGGCTCGCCAGATCGAGCGGGATGCCGTCCAGATGCGAGCGCAGCAGGTGAAGCAGCCGCACATCCACGCAGCTCATCGCTGCGAGCGGCGCGACGAAAAACTGGCAGAACTGCCGGTACGCGACCCATGGCCGTCCCGGCGTCAGCCGCTCGAAGGACAGCGTGTCGATCCAGACGGGGCGGCCTCCGTCGAAAACGACGTTGTAGGCGGTGGCGTCCTTCAGCGACATACCGCGCTCGACCGCGGAGCGCTGCAGCCGCAGCGTCAGGAGCGCGGCGTCCTTGAGCTGGCCGAAGCTCCATTCATATGGATAGGAAATGAACCCGACACGAGTCGGACGAAGCACGGCCGAAGCCCCGCCATAGGGAGATATCGACGCGCCAACTTCCTCATGACGAACGAGATCTCCTGAATCGACCAGGTGGTCGTACAGCCCGGACGTCATCAGCGCGTCGTAATCGTCCCGCCCGACGGGGTTCACTTGCCGATAGAGCACCCCGTCGAGCGCGAAGACAAACCCCGCCGGATCCCGGAAGGACGCCTGATGAGGCCGAGGCGCCGCGGCCTGCCTAGGGACGGCGAGGGGCATCACGCGATACCAGCGCCCTGACCGACGACACGAGCCGTTGCCAGTACGTCCGGAGGAGGAACACGACGCCGAGGGCTGCGCCGGCGATCACCTGGAAGAGGTAACTGGCAGTGCCGGGATCGATGTATGCCTCAGCAGGCCGTTCACTGATTACCAACAGAAGAACAACGATGCCCAATAGCGGTAGAGTCGCGGCCTTGGTCATGGCTGGAGACACCTCCCGTGCGTACGGACCTCCGCCTGAGCAACTCACATGCCCAAAGGGGAGAAATATCGCGACACCGGAAAAATGGTTAAACTCCGCATGCCGGAGGCTCACATGACAACGATTGTTCGACGGCGCATCGTCTTCGCGGCACTCGCGGCTGCCCTGGCGGCCTCGGCCCTTCGTGCCGCCACGGATCCCAAGGTGGCGTTCAGCGACACGCGACTGAAGAACGGCCTGCGGGTCATCGTCGCCGAGGACCACACGGCGCCGGTGTTCTCCATCGCGGTCAACTACGACGTCGGATCGCGCAACGAGCGCAAGGGGCGTACGGGGTTCGCGCACCTCTTCGAGCACATGATGTTCAAGGGCTCGCAGAATGTGGGTCCGGGCGAGCACTTCTGGCTCGTGTTCAACAACGGCGGCAACATGAACGGGACCACGAACAACGATCGGACGCTGTACTTCGAAACGCTGCCGGCGAATCAGCTCGATCTCGCGTTGTTCCTCGAAGCCGATCGGATGCGGGCGCTCGACATCACGAAGGACAATCTCGACAACCAGCGCAACGCGGTTCAGGAGGAGCGGCGGCTCGGGATCGACAATCAGCCGTACGGACACACCTTCGAAGCGATCGACGAGCTCGCCTACGAGAACTTCGCCTACGAGCATTCCGTGATCGGTTCGATGGCCGATCTCAACGCGGCGTCCGTCGATGATGTTGCGGCGTTCTTCAAGACCTACTACGCGCCGAACAACGCTGTCGTCGCAATCGTCGGGGACGTGAGCACGCCGCAAGTGCTGAGCAAGATGCGGCAGCAGTTCGAGGCCATTCCCTCGCAGCCGGCGCCGGCCGCCGTGGACATGACGGAGCCGCCGCAGACAGCGGAACGGCGTCTGACGCTCGACGACGCGCTGGCGCGGCTCACGCGCGTCGACATCGTCTTCAAGGTGCCGCCCGTCAGAGATCCGGATTTCGACGCGATCCGGGTTGCGGCATCGATCCTGGGCTCCGGCCGGAGCTCGCGCCTGTACGAGACGCTCGTACGGCAGAAGCAGATTGCGGTCCAGGCGAGCGCGTTCGTGGACGATCGGCGCGGCCCCGGATTGTTCGCGGTGAATGCGCTCGTCGCGCCCGGCAAGAGCGCCGCGGATGTCGAGGCCGCGGTCGACGAACAGATTGCGGCGCTGGGCGAACGGAGCGCTGCCGGCTGGGAGATGGACAAGGCGCGCAACGCGGAGCGGCGGGCGCTCGCCGGCCGTGTCCAGAGCTCGCTGCAGCGCGCGATCCTGCTCACCGAGTACGCGCTGGCCTACGATGATCCGGGCCGGATCAACACGGAGGCGGCGCGGCTGGCCGCCGTGTCCGCCGCGGACGTGCAGCGGGTCGCGAAGAAGTACCTGACGGCAGCGGGCCGGAATGTCATCGTGACCAATCCGAAGCCGGGCGCGGCGCCGTCGAAGGGAGGTTTCTGATGCGCGCCATCGATCGCCGCTTCATCGCGTGCGCCGCGCTCGCGGCAGCGATGGTTGCCGCAACCGACGCGCAACAGACCGCCCAGGCCCCATCGACGAAAGGAATGGTCGTCAAAGGGAAAGCGCCGGTGAACCAGTCCGTCCTCGAGGTGAAGCTGCCGCGTCCGCAGGAAGCCGATCTGCCGAACGGTTTGCACCTGATCGTTCTCGAGGATCATCGTGCGCCGCTCGTGACGTTTCAGCTGCTCGTCCGCGGCGCGGGCGGCTACTACGATCCGCCCGATCTGCCGGGCGCCGCCAACTTCACGGCCGCGCTGATGCGGGAAGGCACGGCAACCCGAACGTCGCAGCAGCTTTCCGAGCAGCTCGAGCGCATGGCGGCGACATTGAACGTCATCGCGGGCATGTCTTCGCCCGATGCAACGGTGTCGGGCAGCTCCTTGTCCGAGAACTTTGCGCAGCTGTTCGAGATCGCCGCGGACGTGCTGCGGCATCCCTCGTTCGCGGACGCGGAGCTCGCGCTCTACAAGCAGCGGACGGGCGCGCAGCTCGTGCAGCAGCGCAGCAATCCGGGATTCCTCGCGTCGGAGCGCTTCGCGCAGGTGGTGTACGGCTCTCATCCTGCGAGCCGCGTGGCGCCGTCACCCGAGGCGCTTCAGGCGGTCACGCGCGAGCAGCTCGCCGCGTTCCACACGTCGCACTACGTCCCCGATTACGCGGCGCTGGCGGTCGCGGGGGATACGACGATGAAGGAAGTGCGGGCGCTCGCGGACGCGCAGCTTGGCGACTGGAAGAAGGCGGGGGCGAGCGAGCCCGCCGTCGCGGAGCCGCCGGCGCTCGGGCCGGCGCGCGTGCATCTGGTCGCGCGACCCAACTCCGTTCAGACCAACCTTGTCGTCGGCACGCAGGCGATCAATCGGACGAGCCCGGACTACGACGCCGTGGAGGTCATGAACAAGATCATCGGTGGTGGCCCGACGGGACGATTGTTCATGCACCTTCGCGAGGACAAAGGCTACACATACGGCGCGTACAGCAACGCGTCAGCGTTGAGGTATCGAGGCGACTGGCAGGCGTCGACGCAGGTGCGAACCGAAGTGACCGATCCCGCGCTGCGCGATCTGCTTGCGGAGCTGACGGTCATGCGGGACCAGCCGGTCCCCGAGAAGGAATTTCAGATCGCGCGCCGCGCGATGGTCGCCTTCTTCGCGCTGTCGCTCGAGTCGCCGCAGCAGATGCTGGGCTATTACACGACGCGCTGGCTCTACAAACTCCCCACGGACTATTGGGACAAGTACCCGGAGCGCATCATGGCCGTCACCGCGGCGCAGGTGCAGGAGGTGTCCAGGAAGTATCTCGATCCGGCGCGCCTCCAGATCGTCGCCGTCGGCGACGCGACGAAGATCCAGACGGATCTCGCGAAGTACGGCACGCTGGAGGTCTACGACAGCGAAGGCAAGCGCGTGAGCGGTGCGCAGTGACGCGCCCGGTCCGCGCGGTTTGTCGCGCTGGCGAGTAAACCCCTGGGCGGATTTTCCGTCAAATGATCCCGAGGAGACGCGATGAATCTCTCTAGCGCAGCCATTCTCGGAAGCATGACGGTCGCGCTGGCCATACCCGCCGCCGTCCAGTCCAGGCGCACCGTGCACCTCGAAGGGGCCGACTGCGCTCAGTTGAACATGCAGTTCGGCGATCGGGAGGTCGGCAGGGCGGAACAGCGCCTGACCGTTCCGTTCAACGTGGGTGTGCTGGACGTGCAACCGGAGGCCAACGGTGGCGTCCGCATCCTGCGCGGCAGCGGGCCGGATTATTCCATCACCGCGTGTGTCGCGGCCGGGGCGGACACGCTGGCCGATGCGCAGCAGGCCGCCGATGCTGTACGCGTGAGCGTTGCCGGCAACCGCGTGCGCGTCGAGAACCCCGCGCGTGCGGGGAACTGGACGGTGCAGCTCATGATCGAGGCGCCCGAAGGCGCGCGCATCACGGCGGAGACCAGCAACGGCCCGATCGGCGTCGATGGCGCCTCCGGACAGTTCGACCTGCACGCGTCGAACGGACCCATCGGCCTCGAGGATGTGAACGGGAACGTGACGGCGCGTGCCGCGAACGGGCCGATCAGCGTGGAGGGGAGCCGCGGCAACTTCGACGTCGAGACGAGCAACGGGCCGATCTCGGTCACGCTGCTGGGCACGCGATGGGACGGACGCCTCGACGCGCGCGCGCACAACGGCCCGCTGTCGGTCAGCGTCCCGGAGAAGTACGAATCAGGCGTCGAGATCTCCTCCTCCGACCACTCGCCCTGGCATTGCACCGTCGCCGCGTGCCGCTCCGGCAATCGCGACTGGGACGATCGCTCGCGCAGTCTCCGCATCGGCCCCGGTCCCGTCGTCGTCAAAATCTCGACGGTGAACGGACCGGTGACGGTGCGGGATCACGAGCGTCATCGA
>JAICSD010000434.1 GCA_025937075.1 Vicinamibacteria bacterium
GTGACGGACGCGGTGGCAGTGTCGCGCGTGTTCGTGGACGGCATCACCGCAGGATATGTCGATTCCGCCGCGGCCGGCAGTCCAACGTGCCGGTGGGCCGCGCAACTAGAGGTGCGCGCTACGAGCAGCTATCGCTTCTCCTGGCTCACGTCGTAACCGGTGAACTCCGCCTGGAACGTATTCCCCTTGTATTCGATATCGCGGTGAATTCCGATGTCCGAGGTGTAGTACGCAAACACGACGCGCGACTTCAGGTCCTTGAAGAAGAGTTCTTCCGGCAGCTTGGGGGCCGCCTCGTTCTTCGAGATCTGCGTCAACAACGCGACGCGCTGGTCCGGAGTGGACTCGATGAACGTCTTGCCCGACGACGTGCGCGAGAGATCGTCGATGCGCTTCAAGCCGTCCCGCCAGCGCGTGCGATCCGCTTCGTCGAACGCTTCGGCGAGCCGTCCGTCGATGTAGACGGCGACCTGTGCCGCGCGGGCGCCCGGTGAATGCTCGTCGGCGGGGATGATCATCTCGCTGAGCTCGTCGACGAGCGCGCGCTCGCTCGCCGTGAAGAACGTCGCGGTTGCGGCTGTCTGCGCGGCGAGCGGCGTCGAGACGGATAGGGCACCCGCGGCGGCGGCAGCCGCACCGAGCTTGAGCATGTCGCGCCGGGTGAGATCGTTGTCCTCCATCACAGGTTCCCCTTCTGCAGCTCCGAGGCCAGGTAATCGCAGGATCGCCAGGCGAGCGCCATGATCGTCCACGTAGGATTCTGGCACGACGCGTTCACGTGGCTGCTGCCGTCGACGACGAACAGATTGCCGACGTCGTGCGACTGCTGAAACTGATTCAGCACCGATGTCTTCTTGTCGGCTCCCATGCGCGACGTGCCCAGCTCGTGAATCGACCAGCCTTCGGTGAGAATGCGCCGATCCACCTGCACGTGTTCGAACCCCGCAGCTTCGAACATCTCCTGCGCGGTGTTCGCCATGTCCTCGCACATCTTCTTCTCGTTGTCGCCGAACCGGTAGTTGAACCGCAGCACCGGAATGCCCCATTTGTCCTTCAGCTCGGGATCGAGATCCACCTGATTCTCGTACCGCGCCAGCACTTCGCCGAAGCCGCCCATGCTGATGTAGGCGCCCGTGTAGTCGCGGACGTGTTTCTTGTACGCCGCGCCGAATCCCGGAGTGTCCAGCGCGTTGCCCGGAAACATCTCGGTGCCCGAGCTCCCTTCGAAGCCGTAGCCGCGAACGAAGCCGGACTGCCGATCCGACAGGTTGCGGAAGCGCGGCACATAGAAGCCGCCCGGTCGTCCATCGTCCAGCGTACGAGGCTTGCCGACGAGATCCTTGGCAAGGCCCGTCACGCTCGGGCCCATGACGTGCTCGCAGAAGTTGTGGCCGACATGGCCGCTGGAATTCCCGATGCCGTTCGGATGGGTGGTCGACTTCGAGAGGAGCAGCAGCCGCGCGGACTCCAGCGTGGACGCGGCGACGATGACGACCTTGCCCTGTGCTTCGTAGCTGCGCCCGGTCTCCGAGTCGACGAATGCGACGCCGCGCGCCTTGCCCGTGTTCTTGTCCACGAGGATCTCGCGCGCAATCGCGTTCGTGCGGATCGTGAGATTCCCCGTGTCGGCTGCCGGATAAATCAGCCCGGTCGGTGAATCGAACGCCGCGTGGATGTCGCAGCCGCCGGCGCGCCGGCCGCAGGCGCCGCGGCCGAAGCAGCGGCTCCGATATTTGTTGTGCTTCAGACCATCAGTCGTGACGCCTGCCCGATACGGCGTCAGGACGCGATTCATTTTCTTCAGCGAATTGCGAAGCGTGACCTCGGCGGGGTTGAGCCGCGTCGGACGCTGGAAGATGCTGTCCGGCAGTTGCGGCAGGTTCTCCTTGACGCCCGAGATGCCCAGGTACTGATCGACGCGGTCGTAGTACGGTTCGATGTCCTTGTACGAGATCGGCCAGTCCTCGCCATACCCGTCGTGCGACTTCGCCTTGAAGTCGTAGTCCGACAGGCGGAGCGCGAGGCGTCCCCAGATGTTCGTCTTCCCGCCGAGACATCGCGCGCGCACCCACGCGTACTTCGTCCCGCTGTACGGATGCTCCTTCTCGTTGACGACGATATTCTTGGAGTAATCGGGGCCGCTCCAGCTCTGCACGTACGAGAAGACCTTCGGGTACTTCGAATCCGGCGCCGCGTACGGCGGCTGGCGGATGTTGTATTCGTTGAACGTCAGCGCGTGGTAGCCCGGCTGCATCTCGCCGCGCCGCGGATGGTCGTAGGGCCACTCCATCGACTTCAGCTCTTTCGTCGTGTCGATCTTCTTGCCCGCCTCCATCAGCAGCACCTTCATGCCGTGCGAGGTGAGGACGTGCGCGGCCATGCCGCCCGCCGCGCCGGAGCCGATGACGATGGCGTCGTACACGCGTTTGAGGTCGACTTCGGGTTCGGGAGGGTTCTGAAGAAAACGGATGAGGGTCATGCTGCCTTCCTACCGCGAGGTCCAGCCGCCGTCGATCACGAGCGTGTGCCCGGTGATCAGCGACGCGGCCGGCGACGCAAGAAAGAGAATCGCGCCCGTGACATCCACGGGTTGCCCGATGCGATGGAGCGCCGCGATGCGCTCGACGACGTCCGCTTTGAATGCGGGGTTCTCGAGCGCCGCCGCCGTCCCAGGCGTCTCGATGAACGTTGGCGCGACGGCGTTCACGGTGATGCCGTATCGTCCCCACTCTACCGCGAGACAGCGCGTGAGGTGGCTGATGGCGGCTTTCGTCATGCAATAGATCGATTCGCCCGGAAGCGCGACGAACCCCGCCTGCGAGCTCAGGTTGACGATCCGCCCGCGCCCCTGGCGGATCATCACGCGTCCGACCGCCTGGCTGACGAAGAACGTGCCCTTCAGGTTGACGAGGCACGTGGCGTCGAAGTCGGGCTCGGTGACGTCCTCCGCGAGGTTCTCGGGCGCGATGCCCGCGTTGTTGACGAGCACGTCGATGCGTCCGAAGCGCGCGACGGTCTCCTTTACGGCTGCGCCGATCTGCCGCATGTCCGTGATGTCCATCTGCAGCGGCAGCGCGCGCCGGCCGAGCCCGGCGATTTCATCGACGAGATCGCGCGCGTTCTTCTCGCGCAGTCCGAGCGCAACGTCGGCGCCCGCCCGCGCAAAGGCCACCGCGGTCTCGCGCCCCAGCCCGCGCGCAGCGCCCGTCACGAGCACGATCTGACCTGCGACGTTGAACTCGGGAAGCTCGGACATGCGGGCGATCACAAATCGCTTGACAACGACGTCGCTTCCTAAAATACCCTAACAAAGCCCCCCTTTATCAAAGCCCCCAGGGAAGGTTGTTTTTCACATGCGCAGGACCATAGGCGTCATGCTCTTGGTGCTCGCAGTGGCGGGGCCTGCCGTCGCACAACGCATCACCGCCAGCATCCGAGGGACCGTCACCGACACCACGGGCGCCGTCGTACCCGGCGCCACCGTGACCGTGAACAACGCAGGCACCGGCTTCAGCCGGTCCACCGTGACCAATGCGTCCGGCTCGTACTCATTTGCAGAGTTGCCGGTCGGCACCTACACCGTCGACGTGACGCTGAGCGGGTTCAAGTCGGTCGTTCGGGAGGGCATCGTCCTGAACGTAGCGGACGTGCACGTCGAAGATGTTCAACTCGAAGCGGGAGGCGTGAACGAGACCGTCACGGTCCAGGTGCCCTCCGTCGGGATTCAGACCGTCGGCGGAGAAGTCGCGGGGCTCGTGACAGGCGAGCAGGTCCGCGAGCTGCCGCTGAACGGACGCAATTTCCTGCAGCTCGGCACGCTGATGCCGGGCGTCAGTCAGGGAGACACGTTCAATA
>JAICSD010000031.1 GCA_025937075.1 Vicinamibacteria bacterium
AGGGCGGCCCTTTCAGGGCCGCCCGTCAGGCGGTGCCCGGATCGATCTTGCCCTTGCCCTCGACGATCGTGACGTAGCGATCGACAGGGACATCACTGAAGCGTTCCACTCGGCCGCTCGGCTGCGGCCACTTGATCTCCACCCAGTCCACCTTCCCGGCGGCGCCCAGACCGAGCACCTCGCGCATGTCGTGCGAGGACAGATAGCTGCCGCCGTTCGACTTGTATCGGCTGCGGGTCACGCCGTTTGCGGACCACGTGATCGTCGCACCGACCGCATCGCGGTTGCACGCCGTGCCCTGCAGGCGGACGCCAACCCAGTGATTGCCAATCCCGGCATTGTTCTTCAGCAAGGCGGGCCGTCCGCCGTTGTTCCCGATGAGCACGTCGATGCGGCCGTCGTTGTCGAAATCGCCGACGGCGAGCCCTCTCGCCGGAAACGTCTTTCCGAACACCGGCCCCGCCTGATCGCTGACGTTCGTCAACTTCGTCCCGTCGCTGTGGAAGAGCAGCAGCGGCTCCTTGTAGTGGACCTGCTGCGAGTAGTTCTCGATCATGTCGTCGGGATGCCCGTTGGCAAGGAAGAGATCGACGAAGCCATCGTTGTCGTAATCGAAGAACTTGAGCCCCCACCCGCTGAGCAGGCGCGTCGCTTGCGCAATCTCATTCGGCTGCGCGACGTCGCGGAACGACTCGTTCTTCTGATTGCGGTACAGGGAGAACATCTCCTGGTCGACATTCGCGACGAACAGATCCTGCCGGCCGTCTCCATTGAGGTCCGCCGCGTCGACGCCCATTCCCGATCGCGGCGTGCCGTTCATGCTGAAGCCGACCTCCGCGGCGAGCGCGATCTCCTCCCACTTGCCCTTGCCGCGGTTTGCGAAGAGAAAGTTCTGCACCGTGTCGTTCGCGACGAACAGGTCCATCAGGCCGTCGCCGTTGATATCCGTCGCGACGACGCCGAGGCCCTTTCCGAGCGCTTTATGAATGTCCGTGCCGGCGCTGACCTCGGTGAACGTGCCGTCGCCGTTGTTGTGATAGAGCAGGCTCGGCGTGGGCTTGAACACGCGCGGAATGCAGTAGAAGCGCTTCCCGAGTTTGTTGTCGCCGCAGAAGACGTTGTTCTTCAGCGAGAACTCGACGAAGCTGCACAGGAACAGATCGAGCCTGCCGTCGTTGTCGTAATCGAACCAGACGGCGCTCGTCGTCCACCCGGGTGAGGCGACGCCCGCCTTGTCCGTCACGTCCGTGAACGTGCCGTTGCCGTTGTTGTGGTACAGCGTGCAGCGGCCGTACGCGGTGACGAGGATGTCGGGATAGCCGTCGTTGTCGTAGTCGGCGATCGCGCAGCCCATCCCGAACGCTGTGCCGCCCGCCACGCCGGCCTTGTCCGTGACATCCGTGAACGTGCCGTCGCGATTGTTCTTGTAGAGGGCGTTCTTCAGCGGTGCCTTCGGCTGATAGAAATCGCAGGGACCGCTGTTCACCATGAAGATGTCGATCCAGCCGTCGTTGTCGTAGTCGCAGAACGCCACGCCCGGCCCCATCGTCTCGGGCAGGTAGCGATCCGGCGACATGGCGTTTTCGTGCACCCACGTGATGCCGCTCGTGCCAGCCGCAACTTCCTCGAACAACGGCGGTGCTGCAAAGAGCGTGGATCGCAGAGGCCAGGCGCCTGCGGCGGCGGACGCGCCGGCCATGCAAAGCAGGCGCAGGACGTCCCGGCGTGACGGAGCGATGCGCGATGAACGAAGCACGGGGATGCGCGATGGTAGCACGCCGCGCCCGGCGTGTTAGCATCGCGAAAATGTCATCGCAAGCAGCCGGCGCTGCTGCCGTGTGTGTGGCGGCGCTGGTGGCGATCGGTATGGCCGCGGACCGCCAGACAACCGCGCCGCCGGAAGAACAGCGGGCGCACGCCCTGTGCGGTTCCTGTCACGCGTTTCCGCCGCCGGACATTCTGCCGCGCGCCGCCTGGCGCGACGAGTTCGTGCGAATGATGTTCATTCGCGAAGGTCGCCTCCCGCCGATCGGTCCGCCGGAGGTCGTCTACCGGAGGATCCAACTGCCGCAGGACATGGCTGAGGCGCTGCCGTTCTACACGAGCCGCGCTCCCGAGCATCTGCCGGCGCCGGACGCATGGCCGGCGCCCACCGAATCGCCCGTGCGCTTCACGCGCACCAGCCTGACGATCGCCGACATGCCGAACACGCCCGCTGTGTCGAACGTCAATCTCGTCGATCTCGATGGAGATCGTCAGCTCGATCTCCTTGCGACCGACATGCGACAGGGGCTCGTGCTCGCCGGGCATCCGCTCAACGCGCAAGCGGGACTGGCCGTCCTCGCCAGCATTCCGCACCCGGCGCACGTCACGCGCACAGACGTCGACGGCGACGGTCTGCAGGATCTGCTGCTCGGGGACCTCGGTGAGTTCTTCCCCGCCGATCACGACAAGGGCGCGGTGATCTGGATGCGCGGGCTGCCGAATGGCAAGTTCGGCGCGTTCTGGCTGGACGGATGGCCCCGCGTCGCGGACGTCGAGAGCGCCGACTTCAACGGCGACGGGAAGAACGATCTCGCGGTGGCGGCATTCGGATGGCGGAGGACGGGGCAGGTGGCGATCCTCGAGAACCGCACCGCGAACGGTTCACAGCCGTCGTTCACGACGCACACGATCGACCCGCGCGCCGGCGCCATCCACATCGTCCCCGTCGATCTCAATCACGACGGAAAGATGGATTTCGTCACCCTGCTTGCGCAGGAGCACGAGACTGTTCTCGCCTACATCAACAAGGGCGCCGGCGACTTCACGTTCGACCAGAAGGTAATCTACGCCGCGCCGCACCCGAACTGGGGCTCGTCCGGCATTCAGCTCGTCGATCTCGACAAGGACGGCGACCTGGACGTCCTGCTCACGCACGGCGACACGTTCGACGATGGGATCGTGAAGCCCTATCACGGCATTCAGTGGCTCGAGAACACGGGCGGCTATCCGTTCGTGGAGCACACGCTCGCGCAGATGCCCGGAGTGCACCGAGCTGTGGCGGCCGACATCGATGGTGACGGCGACCTCGACGTCGTCGCATGCGCGCTGCTCGCCGGCGGCTCGGACGTGGACGAGAAGACGCTGCCGGCACTCGTATGGCTCGAGCAGACGAAGCCTGGCGTGTTCGCGCGCCACACGATCGAGATGGGCTTTCCGCGGCACGCCACGCTCGACGTCGGCGACATCGACTCCGACGGCGACCTCGACATCGTCGTCGGAAACTTTTCGATCAATCAGCAGATGGCGTCATGGATCGAGGTGTGGAGAAACGAGCGAATCCCTAATCGCTAATCGCTAATCGCCAATCCCCAATCCCGCACTCGCACCCGCACCCCGCACTCCGCACCCGCACTCCGCGCTACGACGTCTCGATTCGTTCCGCAGCGCTGTTCCACTACACCTTGCGGCCGCCGCGCAGCGCCGCGTTGGCGATGTGCGACGTCCGTGCGGCCTGATGCCCGATGCGGATGTGTGCGTTCGGCGGTTTCCGGCTGCGGATGCAGTCGAGCCAGTTCTGAAGGTGAGACAGCGTGCCGTCGCCGCTGGAACGGACGTAGATGTCGGGCTCAGGCGTGAGCGTTCCCGGTGCGTAGGCCGCGTCGTCGCGATAGAACGCGAGCCGCGATCGGTCGATCTTCAGCGTGCCGCGTTCGCCGCGGAACTCCAGGCCGCCGTCGTCGACCTTGCTGACGTACGTGCCGAGATACGCTGCCATGAAGTTCGGGAAGTCGAGCGTGACGGTGGTCGTGTCGGGGGCTTCCCACAGCTTGATCTTGTAGTTGTGGCCCGTCGCCTCGGCCGAGAGCGGCGCGTCGACGTTCATGTACCAGTGGACGACGTCGATCCAGTGCGTCATGAGATCGGTGATGCCGCCGCCGCCGAAGTCCCAGAAGTGCCGCCACTGATAGAAACGCTCGGGTTTGAACGGCTGGTCCGGCGCCCCGCCAAGCCATCGTTTCCAATCGAGCTTCGCCATCTCGACGAGGGGATAGTCGCCGGCCGTCGCGTGCTGATACCAGTAGGTCTGCACGAATGTGATCTGTCCGAGGCGTCCCGAATCGACGATCTGCTTGCCGAGCATCCAGTGGTCCCAGCTTCGCTGCTGCGTGCCGGTCTGCACGATCTGCTTCGACGCTTCGATCGCCTTCACCATCTCGGCGCCTTCTTCGATCGTGTGCGAGACCGGCTTCTCGACGTAGACGTCCTTGCCGGCCGCGACCGCGTCGAGCGCGACCGTCTTGTGCCAGTGATCCGGCGTTCCGATCACGACGGCATCGATCCCGCGATCATCGAGGATGCGTCGATAGTCGTTCACCCTGGCCGCTGCGGTTCCAGCGATCTCCGCTGCCTGCAGCATGCGCGGATCGTACACGTCGCAGACGGCAACCATCTCGTTTCCGGGCAGCCGTTTGAGCAGCGTCATCAGGCCGCGCGCACGGCTGCCGGTGCCAATCACGCCAATCCTGATGCGATCGTTCGCATTCTGAACGCGCGCGAGCGCCGAACGCGCGCCGAGCGCGACGCCGGCGGCGGACATGAAGAACGTGCGGCGGTTGAGGAGCATGTGGTTTCTTTCACTAGAACTACGCTGAACTGAAGTTCCGCGCTACATCAGCGTGAAGAATGCGCTTCGTGAGAGCTCCTGTCCACCATCTGTCACACGAATGCGCAGCTCATACGTACCCGGTGGCAGCGAACCGATCGGGATCCGCCCGACCTGCTGAACGCGCGGGCCTGTGGCATCGGGTAACTGCACGGGCGCTTCGGCGATGGCCTGACCGTTGCGGAGGAGCTGCGCAGCGGCGCGCGCGCCGCGGACGTTGCCGTAGAGCGCGAAGTAGAACGGCAGCTCGCTGACCGCACTCTTGCTGATCGGTTCGCCCAGATTTGGATAGAGCAGCGTCTGGCCTACGTAGAGGGGCCCGCGGTCCGCGGGCGCCTCCTTGATCTCCTCGACGCGGTTCACGAGCACCAGGCTGCTGATGCGCACTTGCGCGTTCTCACTGGGCGCCACGCTCAGCGTCGCCACCCTTGCGCTGCCCTGGCGTCCGGCCGCGTCGAAGACGATCGTTTCCATCGTGTAGAGGCCCGGCGGCAGATCCACCTCGCGATAGAAAATGATGTCGCCCCGCTTCGCGGCCTCGAGATCCCGGGCGTCTCCCGACAACAGATACTGCTGACTGAGCTTCTGCACTTCGCGTCCGCCGGCGTCGCGAACGCGGACGACGATCGCGGCCTGGCCGGTGTAGGTCGAGCGCTCGGAATCGACGTTGTATCGAAACGAATCGGTCCTGACGTGAACGACCACGGGCGTCAGGCCGGGGCGCGACGGCTCCGGGAAGCTGAACGCAGCGGCGTGAACCGGAAACGCATTGGGCAGCGGCGTGCGATCGAGCAGAGCGAGCGCCGACGCCTCATACGCGCCCGTGTCGCTCGCGCGCAGATTCCCGAGCGCGCGATATCCCTTGCGCGCGAACACCTGCGCGCCCGACCGATGCACCTTGACCTGGATCGCGCGGTACTTGCCGTCGAACGTCGCGTTGCGCGGTGAATACGAGAGCAGGTAGTGGAACTGGTTGTCCTCGTCGATGCGGCGAAAGGCCGACGACAGATCGTTCGAGCCCTCGATGAGGAATCCACCGGTCTCGTCGGCCAGGCGCGCCAGGCCCGTCCGCGAATCCAGGCGCATCGTATCCTCCACCCGCTCCAGCGCCATCGTCAACGGCTGATCCGTGCGGTCGGTGCCCGTGGCCAGCTGCGTGAACCGCTCCTCGACGAAGGTATCCATTTCCTTCTTCGGCGCCTTCATCGTGCTCTTCGCGCGCAGCCCGTTCGCGTCGATGGCGTACGCGGTGATGTTCGCGCCGTTGGCCATGTCGATCACCCAGTCGAGCCGCGCGGAGAGGGCGGGGGAGACCGGCAGGCCTTCGGAGAAGAAGACGATCGTCTTGCGGCCGGGGAACTGCGCGAGCGACTGCACGATCGCGAGCAGCGCCTGCGCCGTGTTGTGCCCCTTGTGCGACCGATCGAGGCTGCTGTCGGCCCGCAGCATGTCCAGCTCCGTGCGAATGAGCTGCAGCTCCATGTCGCGCTCGGCAATGTCCTGCGCGTTTTTCCCAATCGCGGCGCCCTGTCCGACGCTGCCCGCCCCCTGGTTCTGCGCCGACAGCTCGCGGCGCCTCGCAACGAGATCGTCGGTACGATCGGTTCGCTGCTCTTCGGCCGCGGTTTCCGACGGCAGCACGCGTTCGACCGCCTGTCGAACGAGCGATCGATCCGTCGTATAGCGCTGCAGGACGCGAACGCCAGGTTCCGTCGCAAAGACGCCGACGCGCGTGCTTGCCTCACCAGTCGACGGGATGTAATCGAGCGTGGCCCTTTGCGCGAGCCTCAGCGACTCGGGAGAGAGATGGTCGAACACCAGCGCGGTCGTGCCTTCCTCTTCATCCTGGGAGGGAGAGGGTGGCGGAGCGTTGTTCTTCCTGACGTCAATCGTCGAGGAATCGCGCTTCCAGGCGACGCCGACGCCGATGCCGCTGCCGTGCGACACGCGCGTGAAGGTGTCGATCTTCTGGCGAGCGCCGTCTTCGAGCAGGTCGAAATCGGCCGCCGAAAGATCCGCCACGGGACGTCCGTGCTTGTCGCGCACGACGACGTCCACGAGAATTGCCGTGGCGCTGGAGGTGTACGCCTGACGTGCCTGCGGCGCGGAGGAGCCCTGGCCTGCTGCCAGCGCCTCCAGCGAAGCGACGAAAAGGACGGCGGCGATCGGAGAACGGATGCGCGTCACGTCCCACTCCTGCGTCAACTCACTCGACGATGTGGAGCATCGTCGAGCGGAAGATCTGATCCGAGCCCTGTTTGACGATGGCGCGCAGCTCGTACGTGGCGGGTGCGAGCGCGTCAATCGGCAGGCGCCCGACGGCCTGAATGCGCCCGTTCGAATCCGCGGCTCCGAGCGGCATCGGCACCTGCGCTACGGCGGTGCCGTTCTGCAGCAGCTCGATTGCTGCGGCGGGCGCACCGCCCTCTCGCGCCGGATAAACGGCGAAATAGAACCCGACTTCCCTGGCGGACTTGCCGATCGACTGGCCAAGGTTCGGATAGAGCAGCAGATCGTTCACGAGCAGCGGATTGTCAGCGCGCCGATCCTTCTCGGGAATCTTCTCGCCGCGCTTGACCAGCACGAGGCTGCTCATCGCCAGTTTTGCCGGATCGGGTTTCGGAACCTCCACGGTCGAGTATCGAACGCTGGCTTTGCCAGACGGCGCGTCGTAAACGACCGTCTCCATCGAGTAGACGCCCGGTGGCAGCTCGGGCTCACGGTAGAAGAGGACCTCGCCCTGCTTCGCGCGATCGATCTCCGCGAGCGGTCCATTCACCTCGTAGTGCTGACTCAGCTTGCGCGCGACGCGGTTGCCGCTGTCGAGAAATTGCACGAGAACGGAGAAGTCGGACGTGTAGGTCTTGCCGTCCGCCGCCGGTTGGAAGCTGAGGGGAGCGGTCGCGAGGTCGACGAGGACGGGCGTCAGGCCCGGACGCTGCCGGTCGGGAAACATCAGCGCGGCTGCGCGAACAGGAAAGGCGTTCGGGACGGGCTTCTGCTCGAGCGCGACGAGCGCCGGCGCTTCCCATTCGTTCGTCGGCAGTCCGCCCGTGTCGCGAACGGCAAAGTAGCCCTTTCGCGCGGCGACGGTGACGCCGGGTCGCTTCACGCGGACGTCGATCGTGCGGAATTTCCCATCGTACTTGTCGTTCGTTGGCGTGTAGCCGATCAGATAGTAATTGCGCAGATCGCTTTCGATCCGGTCGAAGCCCTGCCTCAGATTGTTCGTGTTTTCGAAGAGGAGCCCGCCCGTGTCCTGCGCCAGTTCGCCGAGGCTGCTGTGCGGGTCCTGGCGGAGGACGTCCTCGTTGTCTTCGAGACCCTTCGTGAGGGGTGAAGAGTTACTTCGGTTCGAGCCGGCGTATGCGGTGTCGATCCCCCTCTTCGCAGCTTCGTTGACCTGGTCGCGGATCTCCGCCTGTTTGCTCTCGGCGCGCAGTCCCGCGGCATCCATCGTGTAGATACTCACGTTCGCGCGATTCGCCGCATCGATGACGCCGAGAAACAGCCGCTGAACGGCTGGGGGGATGAAGATACCTTCTGAGAACAGCACGAGGCTCTTGCGGCCCGGCAGCCCGCGCATGGCGTTGATGATCGCAAACAGGCCATTCGTGTCGGCGTAGCCCTGTTGGTCGTGCTCCATGACCTCGAAGTCGTGGATCATCTTCGACTGCATCTCCGCGATGAGCGCCTCCGCTGGCGCGCTCCCCATCGCGTTCGAGGCGCCAGGGCCGCCGGCAGCCGCGACACCAGCGGCCGCCTGGTTTGCGCTCGCAGCCGTCTGATCGGCCGCCGCCTTCTGTTCGCGCTGTTCGGGATTGTTGAAGCTCGCCGAGGCGCGGCTCATGAGCTTCGTCAGGGCTTGCTGCAGCGTGCGAGTGTTTCGTGTGAAGGGCGTGTACGGCGTCAGGCCGATGTCGATGCCGTAGATTCCGACGTAGCCAGGCGCCTCCTGTTTCGACCCGAAGTAGTTCTGCGCTGCCTGCAAGGCGAGTTTGCGCGCTTCGGGCGTGAGCCGTCCGAACACGAGCGCCGTGACGGGCGGAGCTTCGGTGACGGGGGCCGACGAGCCGACCGCCGGAGCCTGGCCCGTTGCTGCTGGAGAGGCGCCCGCAGACGATGCCGCCGGCGGCGCGCTGTCCGCGCGTCCGTCCGAAATGCGCGTGAACGATCCGATCGCCTGCGGCGCGTTGTCCTCGGTGATCTCGAAGTCCGACGGCGTCAGATCGAGGACGGGCATGCCGCGCTTGTCGCGGACGACCACGTCGACGAGCACGGCGCGGACCCCTTCGCTGAGCGTGCCGGTGGCGCGTTGCGCCGGCGCCTGCTGTGCGCTCGCAGACGACAGCGTGAGGACGATTGTGGTGGCGCACACCGTGACGAGAATTCGTGGATTCATATTCGTCCGCGTTGTCCGCGTTAGTCCGCGGCCCTACTTGCCACCAACGGACTGCGCCCCGCTCCGGCGGGTGCGCGCGAGTCGATCGAGCCGTGTGAACTCGTCGCGCTCGCGCGCCGCCTCGTCCAGCCGCCCTGCGCGCTGATAGGCGCGAGCGAGTGTGAAATGCAGCCCCGGGCTCTCCGGCGCGAGCGCGATGCCGGTCTGCAGCTCCTTGATCGCGCCGTCGAGATCGCCAGAATCGAGCAGCGCCTGGCCGAGCGCCTTGTGCGCCGCGAAGTCCTTCGGTACCGCGGCGACCGCCTTCCGGGCCCAGTCGAGCGCCGACGGAGCGTCGCCGCGGTTCTCGTACTCGAACGCGAGCTGGATCATCGACGGCGGATGCCCGGGCTGCAGCTCGAGCTCCCGCTTGAACTCGTCGATCGCCTTGTCCGGCTTCTCGATCAGCAGGCAGATGGCGAACGCGTAGTGGACGTTGGGCGTTTCCGGATATCGCGCCGCGAGCGCCTCGAACGCCGTCTCCGCAGACGCCGTGTTGCGCGTGGCCATCAGGTAGCTCGCGCGGCCGGCCATCAGGATCATCTCGCGCCGCTCGGGTGGCTATTCGGTCGGCAGCATCGGCATGCGGAGCGTCGCGATCCCCATCGCCTCGATGATGCGCGGATTGTCGTCCCCCTCGGCAGCGAACTCGCCGAGGCGCTCCAACGCCTGCTCGTACTGCTCCATGCGTGTCATCAGGATGGCGGCGTGGTAACGCGCCACGCTGTCCAGCTCTTTGGCGTCGCCAACGCCGAGGTTGCGCCCCTGCACCAGGTGCTGCAGCGAGCGGTCGTACTCGCGCAGCCCGAACTCGCACAAGCCGAGAAACGCGTAGCCGGCGCCGTTCTTCGGCGCGAGCCGCACGACCTTCCGGAACATCCCGGCGCAGTGGGAAAAGTCGTCGAGGGAGTAATACGCGGTGCCCTGGTACCAGTAGCCTTCGACGTAGTCGGGTTTCAACTTCACGGCCTTCGCGTACAGTCCGATCGCCTCGTCCCACTTCTCTGCCTGACGCGCGTCCGTCGCCGCGCGGACGAGCCGGTCGAATTCCTTTGCCGACACCGCACTCTGGGCCGGCTTCGGCGCAGCCTTCGCGGGCGCCGCACTCTGTGCCGGCTTCGAGGCCGACGGCTGTGCCGCGACGAGCGGCAGTGAGTGTGCGAGCAGTACGCTCGTGACCGCAATTCCGGCCGCGATGGACCGCGTGCTCATCGCGACGAGTTGCCTCCTTTCGCGCCCGGCTGCTTCGCCTGCGCTTCCGCGTTCAGGCGATCGATGATCGCGCGCTCGCGATCGGCGTCCTCCTTGCGCTTCAGCCGGTTGTATGCCGTCGCGAGCTGGACGTGCGCGTCGACGAGATCGGGGACTTCCTTCACGATCGCTTCGAGCATCGCCGCGGCCTCTTCCGTCTTGCCGGTCTGCAGACGCACGGTTGCGAGCAGCTTCCTCGTCGTCACGTCGGTCGGACGAATCATCGCCGCGCGTTCGAGATACGCGGAGGCTTCCTCGAACCTCTGTGCGTTCTTCCTGATGTTCCCGAGCTGCAGGTTGGCTTCGAAGTCGTTGATGTTCAGCTCGAGCTCCGCATGGAACTCGCGATCGGCGCCTTCCTGATCGGCGAGGCCGAGCAGCGCGCGCCCGTACGCCGAGTGGACCGTCGGCAGCCGCGCGTTCAGCTTCACCGCGCGTTCGAGCTCCGTCTTCGCCGACGGATAGTCCCGCTGCGCCAGATAGGCCAGTCCCATCAGCAGATGTCCTTCCGCTGACTCTCCCGCGCCGAACACCCGATCGACGTACTGCTGGCCATCCACCGTGTTGTTGGTGTGGAGGAGCGCCGTACCGAGCAGGTATGCGAACGCGAGGTCGTTGGCGAACATCGACTCGCGGGCCTTCAGGACCGCGATGACCTCCTGATCCTGACCTGTCTGCAGGTAGCAATCCGCGAGCACGAGATATGCGCTCTTCGCATCGGGATCCTCCGCGAGGACACGCTTCAAGTGAGGAATCGCCTGGCCAGGCCGCGCGGATTTGTAATAGGCGAGCGCCAGGTTCAGCCGGACGGTGCTGTTGCTCGAATCGATTTTCAGCGCCGTCTCGTACTGCGTGATCGCATCGTCGTACTGGCCGAGACGGACGTAGGCGGCGCCGAGATTCGACAGCGCGTCCACGCGATCCGGTTGGATCGAGAGCGCCGTCTTGTAGGTGTCGATGGCTCCGAGCGTATCGCCCGCCTGCTGCAGCTCCAGCGCGCGCGCGAAGAGAGTGTCGAAATCGGGGGCACCCTGCGCGAACGCGCCGGATGCCAGCGACCCTGTGAGCACGAGAAGGACCAGGGAAACCGTTGCAAGCCGCGCCATGTATCCGGAGCGTCATTGTATAGCGGCTGGTGAGCAGGGCGCGGCAGCCGCCATACGGTTCGAGGGGTCCTAGACCCACCCCAACAAGGAGCGGACGGAGGCCGGGTCGTCACACCCGGCCTCCACCGTCAAAAGTAGTACTTCAGCACCAGCTCGATGACTCGATGGCCGCGGAGCAGGTTGATCTTGCCGAAGTTGGCCTTGGTCTGCGGTGTGAAGTCGAACCCTTTCGTCGGGTCGCAGACGCCGTTGACCAGGGTGCCCGTGCCATCCGGAACGCCATCCACTTTCGCGCGGCACGTCGTGTCGAGCACGAGATTGATGTCGTTGCCGTCGACGGCTGTCGTCGCGAACGCCTGGTTGAACAGGTTGAAGAACCCGATCCGGAACTGCAGCTTCTGCTGGCCGACCGTCGAGAAGTTCTTGAACAGCGTCAGGTCGGTGTTGTAGCGCGTCGGCTGCCGGAGGTTGTACTTCGGCACGAGGTCGCCGTTCTGTCCGAACGCCGGTATACCGATGCAGTTCAAGTCGAGCACCTTCTCGCCGACGCCCGTTGACCCCGTCTGAGGATTGCACGAGTACACGGGCGCCAGCGCGTTGCCGCCGCTCGCGTTCAGGCTCGGTCCGATCACATCGGCTGTGCCGAAGTAGGCGACGGACATACCCGCGCTCGCTGCGTCACCAGCGAAGAAGAGGCGGTATGGAATACCGCTCGCCATCGACGAAATCCCGGAGAGCTGCCATCCGTTCAGCAGGCCGCGGCCGAGCGGATTGTCCATGCCGCCCTTCGCAGCATCCGGCAGGAACGCGTTCCACGAGACGTTGAGCACGTGCGTTCGATCCGTGCCGAGGACACCGTAGGTGCGGCTTGGGTCGTACGGGTCGATCGTGTCGTACTCGCTGCCGAGCGTGCCGCGATTCCTGGCCAGCGTGTACGCAACGAAGTACTGCAGGTACCGGCCCGTCTGACGGCTGACGGTGACCTGCATGGAATCGTAATTCGTCTCACCCCGGAAGTCGTACAACTTGATCCCGTTCAGCGCGTTGAAGGGGCGGAAGGCCGCGAGGTTGTTGCTGACGTTCCCTACCGCAACGCGGTTGACGGGATTCGTCATATCGACGCCGTTGAACGTCCCCTGGCTCATGATGCCGTAGGGCATCACGTTCCCGTTGCTGCGGCTCACCAGATCGCGGCCGCGCGTGCCGACGTAGCTCACCTCGACGACCTGATTGAACGGAACGCGCCTCGCGTACGACAGGCTGAATTCGTGGGTTCTCGGCCATAGGAACGAGCCTGGCGTCAGCGAGTTGATGCCAACGCTCCCAATCCGGTTGGCAAGCGTGGCCTCGTGCGCCGTGTCGTACGTGAGACCGCTGCCGTTTCCGTAGCCACCGCCGGCCCAGAAATCCGTCTTGACCTGGTAGGCGTTGGGCGGCAGACGCAGCGTCTGGTCGTACTCGACGTTGCCCATGTTGCGGTTGTAGAACATGCCGTAGCCGCCGCGGACGACATTGCGGCTCTCGCCGTCGATGTTCCACGCGACGTTCACCCGCGGCAGCGCGAACGCTGACCGATTCGGAAGGATCCCATTGGACGCGCATCCCGTGTAGGCGTAGCAGACGCCGTTGACCTTCTCGTACGTGCCCGGATCGAGGAAGGAGCCCTTCGTCTTGTCGTACAGGTTCGGATCGAAGTAGCCGCCGAGTCCGTTGAGCTCCTGGTTGTTCGTCCAGTACCCGAACCGCACACCGTACTCGAGCGTGAGGTTGTGCCGGAGCTTCCAGCTGTCCTGCGCGTACGCGTCGATGTCCCAGTAACGGAACTCGCCGGCTGGGTTCCCAAGCGATGGCTTGCCGTTGTACTGGCTGATCTGATGCGTCCCGCCACCTTGATCGAGTTCGCCGATGCGTCCGACGAGCATGTCAGCGGCGGAATTGCCCGTGCCGGTCGTATTGTCGCTGCCGAACCAGAGCTGACCGGATTCGAGGTTCTGGAAGTTCTGCTGCTTCTGCCCGCGTTCGACGGCAATGCCGAACTTCATGCCGTGCGAGCCTGCGAGCTTCGTCAGCTTGTCGCTGAACTGCAGCGTGTCGTTGTGCGCGAACATGTCGTTCGCCTTGAACCAGAGCTGGCTCACCTGACCGCTCCCGCCCCACCCGTGCAACAGATCCGTCGGCAGATACGGACTCTGCTGACCGGCCGGGAAGATCCCGTTGAAGACCATGCCGTCGGCGCCCTGCACGATCCGGCTCGTGTCCTTGTAATGGTTGTCGAGCGTCAGACGGCTGTAGCTGACGAGCGCTTCGTTCGTCATCGTCGGGCTGAGCACCGACACGATGTTCCCCGAATAGGAACGGCCGATGTTCTCGCCCACGTTCGGCGTCGGCAGCGCGACGACGTCGCCGGGCGCCCACCAGACGCCGCGAAGACTCTCGGCATTCTCCGTTTCGTGCGCGATGCGGACGTATGCCTTGGTGCTGTTGCTGATGTTCCAGTCGAAGCGCGACTTGAAATCGGTGCGGTTCGTCGGCTCGAGCTGGCTGTAGACGTAGTTGTACAGGTTGCTCGGGTCGTTGTAGTTCGGTTGCGGATACCAGCTCGCGAGGTACTTGCCCATCGGCGTGATGTACGGCGCCATGTTGTTGTTTGGCGCCGGCTGGCCCGCGTTGGGGAACCCTTGCGGTATCCGGAGCTGCGGGATGCTGTTCAGATTCGATCCGCGATTCGCCAGCAGCTCGCTGAAGTCGCCGTTGCGCATCGCCTGCGAATACGTGCGGCCGAAATGCGAGCCCGAGTCGACCTGCTGCCGTTGGCCCTCGAACGCGACGAAGAAGAACAGCCGATCCCGATTCTTCGTGTAGCTATCGCCAAACGAAATCGGACCACCGACGTTGCCGCCGGGGTACTGATAGGTGCTCTTGGGCTTCTCCGTCAGCGTGATGCTGTTCGAGCGGTCGTTCGCCGCGAGATGGTAGTCGCGCGAGTAGTCGTAGACCTCGCCGTGGAACGTCGACGTGCCCGACTTCGTGACGCCGCTGACGTTCATGCCGCCGGTCCCGTACTCCGCCGCGAAGTTCGAGCTCTGGACCTTCACTTCCTGAACCATGTCGTTGTTCAGGGAGACCATGACGCCGTTGTTGCTGCCGATGTCGATGAGCGACGCGCCGTCGAGCGACACCGTATTGCTCGACGAGCGAATGCCGTTGACGGTGTAGTTCTGCGTGGCGTTGCCGCCGCCGCCGAAGCTGACGGATTCGCCCTGATTGAATTCAGTGACGACCCCCGGCAGGATGCGCAGCAGCTCGAGCGCGCTGCGTCCGACGACGGAGAGGTTGTCGATCTGTTTGGCGGTGAGGACGCCTTCGCGCGCGCCCGTCTCCGTCTGGATGACTTCCTGCTGGCCCGTGACGGTGACCGTCTCCGTCTGCTGGCCGATGTCGAGGCGGATGTCGAGACCGCGCGTGTCGTTCGGGCTGAGTGCAAGTCCCGTTCGCTCGTACGTCTTGAATCCGGAGAGCTCGACCTTCAGGTCGTAGGTGCCGGGGAACAGGCCGGCGAACAGATACTGTCCGCGGTCGTCCGAGACCGCGGTCTGTACCGCCTTGGTTCCCTGGTTCGTCAGCGTGACCGTTGCGCCCGGGAGCACCGCACCGCTCGAGTCCTGAATGTTGCCGCGGACCGTGGCGGTGGTGGCCTGCGCAAAGACGAGAGTGCTGGCGGCCAGCACGGTGCAGAGCGTCGCAGCGCACCCTGCGATCGCTGAGCGGAGTGCTCGGAACACGTGGTTCTCCTCCATGACGGCAGCCAGTCCGAACGGCTACCGATTTATCGTGGAGGATTAATACATAAGGATTAGCGGGGCACAATCCGCTGAAGAGGGACGAGCTGGTATGTCGAAAGATATATTCCTGTCGGTTCCGGGGTTCCAAGGTTCCAAGGTTCCAGGGTTCGATGTCAGCTCCCCAATTGCACGATGCCCCGCTGCAGGGCGACCGTGACCGCCTCGGTCCGGTCCGCGGCTCCGAGCTTGCCGAGGATGCTGCTGACGTGCAGTTTCACCGTTCCTTCGGTGATGTCCAGCGATCTGGCGATTTCGCGGTTGCGGCGGCCGCCGACGAGCAGCCGCAGCACTTCGACCTCCCGCGTCGAGAGCTGCGAGCGGGAGACGCGGTCGGCCAGACGCGCGGCGACTTCGGGCGGAATGTGCCGCTGGCCCGCGGCCGCCTTGCGGATCGCGCGAATCAGCTCCTCGCGCTGCACGGACTTGACCAGGTACGCCAGCGCGCCCGCCTGCAGCGCGCCGTAGATCTCCTCGTCGCACACGTAGGTCGAGATCATGACCATCCGCGCGTCAGGGAACTCCGCGCGAATCGCTTGGATCGTCTCGGTGCCGCTGATGCCGGGAAGGCGCAGATCCATCAGCGTCACGTCGGGCCGATGCGTACGGAACAGCGCCCGCGCCTGATCTCCCGTGGATGCCTCCGCGCAGACGGTCATGTCGGGTTCGAGCGCGATGATGCTGGCCAGGCCCATGCGGACCAGGTAGTGATCGTCGACGAGCATGATCTTGAGCTTGTTCGTCAACTCGTCCTCCATGATTGATCGAGTACGCGCGTCACGAAATCCCGCGTCTCCAGCCGCGCCGCAGGCACCCTCACCGTCAGGCGTGTCCCGCTCGCGTCGCTCGCGATCTGCAGCGTGCCTCCGAGCTTGTCCACGCGTTCGCGGATCCCCGGCAGTCCGAAATGCGCGAAGGAGGAGTGCTCGGCCGCGTGCTCGATCCCGCAGCCGTTGTCTTCGACCGTCAGCGTGATCGCGTCTGCGCTGAACTGCAGTTGGATGTCGATCCGCTGCGCCCCGGAGTGTTTCAGGGCGTTCACGAGCGCCTCGAGGCCGATCCGCAGCAGGTGATGTTCGTGCGAGGCATCCAGACGGCGTACGGTGCCCTCCACGCGCACGTTGGCCGTGACGGAGCTGCCGGCGGTCATCTGGTGCGCGAGATCGGTGAGCGCGCCCGCAAGGTCCTGGCTCTCGAGCGCCTGCGAGCGCAGATCCATGACGGAGCGCCGCGTCTCCTCCTGGCTGTACTGGAGCATCTGCCGCGCGATCTTGAGCGAGTGGCGCGCGGCCGCGGGGGAATCGTCCAGCGTCCCCGAAACTGCCTCGAGCTGCAGCGCGATCCCGGCGAGCCCCTGTTCGAGCGTGTCGTGCAGTTCGCGCCCGACGCGGCTGCGCTCGTTGAGCACGGCCTGGTACTGCTGGCGCTTTCGATTGGCGGTGGTGCGCACCCACCAGCCCGCGGCACAGGCGACCAACGCGAGCATCGTGACCATCACCATCGTGTGCCGCAGCGTCCACCACGGCGCAGACGCGATCACCTTGACGTCCTCGGGCGTGCGGAGGAACAGCCGGAAGGACGGCGGTGGGCCCCATTGGTACGAGTACACGCCGGTGACGGAGACGACGCTTCCCGGCC
>JAICSD010000018.1 GCA_025937075.1 Vicinamibacteria bacterium
CGCCGAGGTCGTAAGCGAAGTCGAGCACGGTATGTCCCCGCGACAGGCCCTCGTGTCGGCCACGCTCCATGGCGCTTCGCTGCTTGGCCTCAATAAGCTGGGCACGCTCGCAACTGGCATGGAGGGCGATTTCATCGCGATGGACGGCGACCCGCTGACCAACATTCACGCCATCGAGAACGTGAAGATGGTCGTCTTCAAGGGCAAGATCGTCACCGACAAGACGAAGCCCATGTCGTAGACGTTCCGCGTGCACAGCGACTCGCATCACATTGTTGGCAATGTCGGTGTCGGGAGCTGAACTGCGCGGGTTTCGTCACTACCATGTTCATTGCTGGAGCGATCGGTTCCAGGCCTGCGCAACGATTCGAGATGCTCATCCTTAAGGCGCTCAGCCTCGAGCCGTTGCATGGCTTTGGCATCGGCCGTCGCCTCGAACAGTTGTCTGGTCATGTCTTAGACAGATCGTCAGCGGGCTTCGCTCGCTCGTCTGGCGAGCGGCGACCGATCGGGACATCGCCAACGAAGTCGAGCACTACCTCGCCGAGGCGACCGCAGCCTACCGGGAACAAGGGCTCTCCGCACACGAGGCACGCCGCGCGGCGCAGCTCGATCTGGGTAGCCCGATGGCGGTACGACAGGAAATGCGTGCCGTCGGCTGGGAAACGCGAATCGAGTCGTTGCTCGTCGACCTGTGGCGCGCCGTCAGGCGGCTGAGGCGGTCGCCCGCGTTCGCCGCCGTTACTGCGGGCACGCTGGCGCTGGGCATTGGCGCAAGCACTGCAATGTTCAGCGTCGTCCGGCCCGTGCTGCTCCAGTCGCTGCCCTATCCGGACGCCGATCGCTATCGCCGCCGTGAACATCGGCACCCTGATGCTCGCGCGCGGCGCGGAACGGCGGACCGAGCTCGCGACCTGCGCGGCGCTGGGCGCGTCGCGCTTCCGCCTGCTGACGCCGCTGCTAGAGGTGCGAATCGACCTCACTCGGCCAGGGCGTGCTGCAGGACCGTACCCAGTTCCGCGATCTGCTGCTGCGAAATCTGAGCAGACAGCACTGCTTGCGATCCGTGAAACGTCCCGCGCCACTGATGGAGTTCGACCGGCACGCCAGCCTCCATCAACCGCTGCGCGTACACGATCGCTTCATCTCGGTTCGGATCGCACTCCGTGGTCGCGACCTTCTTCTCCGGACACCGCTCCTGTTCGAATCGTGCTCGGGAAGGCTGGAACTGAGGCACTGCGCCCAGCCGATCCGCGCGGCCCTGGCTCTCACTGATGACCGTGCTTCGGGACGAGCCGGAACAAACCGCCCGGCACCGTCCGACTCCCGTCCTGCAGCATCCACACTGCGCCGTCTGGCGACACTTCCACGTCGCGCACACGGAACCCGACAGCCCAGCGCTCAGCCGGCGTTGCGCCGCCCTTGTCGTCGAACGTAATCCGGTTGAGCGACATCGTCGACAGTCCGCTCATCAGCGCGGAACCTTTCCACTGCGGAAACACGTCGCCGTTGTAGAAGGTCAGATTCCCCGGCGCGATGACTGGCGTCCAGTAGATCACCGGCTTGGCCAAGTCGGGCCGCGTATCGGGACTGGCGATCGGTACGCCGTCGTAGTTGACCGCATAGGCGACGAGCGGCCAGCCGTAATTCTTACCGGGCTCGATCAGGTTCAGCTCGTCGCCGCCTTGCGGTCCGTGCTCGACTTCCCAGAGCCGACCGTCGGGCGCGAATGCCAAACCGAGCGGATTGCGGTGACCGCTGCTCCATGTTTCTGCAGGCGCGAGGTTCGGTCCATCGACCCTGTACGTCCTGATGATCGGCGCGGTCTTCGCGGCCTCGGTATCGCGCGGTGGATCGATCAACGGTCGCGTCGGACGTCCGGTCTTGCCGGCCATCGGATTGCCGGGCGCCGGTTTCCCGTCGAGTGTCAGACGCAGGATCTTGCCAACGTCGGTGTCCGGATCCTGTGCGGGTGTCATGCGCTGGCGATCCCCTACCGCGAGGAACAAATACCGCCCGTCCGGCGAAAACGCGATCTGGGCGCCGAACTGGCCCCCGTGTCCCTTCGGCATGTCGCGCCATAGAACCTGCAGTCCTTCGAGCCGTGCCGGGCTCGTCTTATCGGTTGGTAACTGCAGGCGCGCGCGTGCGAGCGCCAGGCCCGACGTCCCCGGCTCGTCGCCTGGCTCCGAATATGTAAGGTAGACGCTATGGTCGGTCGCGTAGTGCGGGGACAGGTATACGCCCAGCATGCCGCCCTGCGCCTGCGGATCGGTCGGAAAGAGCACTGGGGGCACATTGTCGACCGGCGTTTTCACGCCCGTCTGCGTGACGAGCCAGACCGGCCCGACCTTATCGGACACCAGCCATGCGACCGTCCGGCAGGAACGCGATGCGCCACGGCGCCTTGAACTCCGCCACCTTCGTCATCGTGAACGGCAGGTTCGGATCGTCTTTGATCGTGCCCGCGTTGATCTGCGCCAGCGCCGACGCAGACGTCACGATCAAAAGAACCGTTGCACCAAAACCGGTTTTCATGCACTGACTCACACGAGATATCGAGTCGGTCGGCTCGGCACGTCGTATTCGAAATCCCTGCCGTTACGCTGATCGTGGAGTGGGACATCGCCGATCGTGTGGTGCTCATCATGGAGTGGCGCTTGCACTGAGCCGAGTCGGTACGTGAAGAGGTATCAAGGCGCCATCCCGGCGCAGCCGCACAGCCTCGGCTTTGGTCGCTCACCAAGGATGGGCTCGCCATCGCTCGCGCGGCGTTCGACAGCGGCGTGACGTTCTCTGATACGGGCGGGAATGGGCGCCGACGAACAGTACGGCTGATGATGGTTATGGCCGGGGATTGAAAGGGATCACATGCGAGCGACGGTGATGTATGGCGCGCACGATGTTCGCGTGGAGAGCGTGCCCGACGCGCGGATCGTCGAACCAACCGACGCTCTGGTTCGGGTGACACGTGCGTGTATCTGCGGTAGCGACCTGTGGCCCTACAACTCGATGCCCAGGAGTGACGTGGGCAATCGGATGGGCCACGAGTTCATCGGGTTGGTGGAGGACATCGGCTCCGCCGTGCGAACAGTGAAGAAGGGCGACCTGGTTGTCGCGCCATTCGCGTGGTCCGACGGCACATGCGAGTTCTGTCAGCAGGGACTGCAGACATCCTGCCTTCACGGCGGCTGGTGGGGCGGCACGGAGTTGGATGGTGGTCAGGGGGAGGCTGTCCGCGTGCCGCTTGCCGACGGGACGCTGGTCGCGCTACCGGTCGGCGAAGATCACGCGTTGATGCCGTCGCTCCTGGCGCTGTCGGACGTGATGGGAACGGGCCACCACGCCGCGCTCGCGGCGAAGGTGCACGCGCGCAAAATTGCAGCGGTCGTCGGCGACGGCGCGGTTGGGCTCTGCGGGGTCATCGCCGCCCGCCGACTCGGGGCCGAGCGGATCCTCATGCTCGGCCGTCACGCCGACCGGATCGCCCTGGCCCGCGCATTCGGCGCCACGGACATCGTCAGTGAGCGTGGCGACGCGGCGATCGAACGCGTCCGTGAGCTGACCGGAGGGCTGGGTGCCCATTCGGTACTCGAGTGCGTTGGCCACGGGGAGGCTATGCGCACAGCTGTCAGTATCGCGCGGGCCGGCGGCGCCGTCGGCCGTGTCGGGGTGCCTCAGGACACCACAATCCCCAACGCTCAGCCCACGTTCTACGCCAACATCACGATCGCCGGCGGGCCGGCCCCGGTGCGTGCCTACATCAAGGAACTGCTGTCCGATGTGCTCGAGGGTCGGATCGAGCCGGGCCGCGTGTTCGATCGTGTGACGAACATCGACGGTGTTCCTGATGGCTATCGTGCGATGAACGAGCGCAAAGCCATCAAGGTGATGATCGAGTTCTGAGCTGGAACCGAGCAGCGCGCAGTGCCGTACGAACCGATCGACGCTGCGAGTCTTCCCCCCGCCGAAGGCTGCTCCGCCGCAACCTCCAAAGCTCCCCGATGAGCTGGCTCGATGAGCCACCCGAACACTGTCGTCGTCGCCGCGGATGTACGGCCAATGCAGTACGATCAAATCAGGCGGATGTCGCGAATGTGGGCGAGCCGCGGACGGAACGCCTGTAGAATCGCCGCGGGGAGAGTGTTTTGGCCGGACCGACCATTGAAGAAGCTCGGACGCTGCTCGATCGCGCGAGCGTCCTTCGCGAGCCGGCGGATGTCGACCTCCTGGTCTTCTTCGCGCGACATCCGAGAACGCTCCTCGCCAGCGAATCGCTTGCCGCGTTGCTGGGATACGAGCTCAAGGATATTGCCCGCTCACTCGAGGCTCTGCTCGAGGGTGGGCTTCTGACCCGCACGCAGACGTCGGCACATGCGGCACGGCTCTACGTCTTTGCCGCCGATGCACCACACGACTGGGTTCCACCTTTGCTGAAGATGGCCGCGACTCGAGCCGGTCGATTGGCGCTGAGACAACATTTCGCAAGCAGGCCGCGCGAGCGGCGCGCTTCCGGCCCAAACACAGAGGATCGCACGCGGGCCGCGCAACGGTCGGTGGTCCTGCGAATGCCGTCCGACAGCCACGGCGAGCAGAGTTCGTCGGACGCGAAGACCGGGTGAACGCGTGACATTCATGGAGAGCGGTGAACGAATGCCCGAGCGCGATCTCGTTCGGACGGGAATCAGGGGTCTCGACGTGATCCTGTCGGAGGGCATACCGCGAGGCAATGTCATCCTGGTGGAAGGCGCGGTCGGAACCGGCAAGACGACTCTCGGCGTCGAGTTCGTCTATCGAGGCGCGAGCGAGTTCGACGAGCCGGGGCTCATCGTGCTGTTCGAAGTATCGCCGGACAAGATTGTCCGCGATGCCGCGCACTTCGGCTGGGACCTGCCCGCGCTCGAACGCGCGGGGCGTTTGAAAATCTTCTTCACGACCCGGCAAGTACTCCGCCAGGAACTGCAGCAGGCCGACAGTCTGCTGCTGGACGAGGCCGCAAAGATCGGGGCGCGGCGCATCTTCGTCGACGGCGTGGGGGGCGTCGCCGGCGGCACTGGCAGTCAGGAGCCGCGCGAGACCTTCCATGTGCTCGTCGAGGGCTTGCAACGCGAGCAATTGACCGCCGTCCTGGCCCTCGAGGCCAGCGCGCTCAACGGCGAAGGCTCACGCATGCTGCCCGAGGAATCGGTTGCCGACACGGTGATTCGCCTGCGGATGGAAGACCAGGCTCGCGCGACAGTGCGATCGATCGAGATCGTCAAGTCACGCGGGCACGACTTTCAGATGGGACGGCACTCCTTCAGGATCGTCGATGGCCATGGCCTCCAGGTCTATCGGAGAGTGCAGGCCCGCCGGCAGGCGAGTCGCGATCGCGCCGCCGCCTCCGACCCCACCACGCGGACATCCACAGGCGTCCCGGGGCTCGATCCGATCGTCAACCGCGGTTACTTCCTCGGGAGCACGACCGTCGTTGCGGGCATCTCGGGAGTCGGCAAGAGCGTGATGGCTTTGCAGTTCATCGCTGAGGGTGCGCGGCTCGGCGAACGGAGCCTGATGTTCACCCTCGACGAGCAGGTCGAACAAATCAAACGGAACGCGAAGACCGTCGGCATCGATTTGCAGCCGTGGATCGACCAGGGACTGGTCAGGCTTCAGTACGATCCTCCGCAGGAGATCCTCGTCGACGAACACTTCCACGGTATCGAGCAGGTGGTGGAGGAGTTCAAGCCGCGGCGTGTCGTATTCGACAGTATCTCGACATATGGGTCGAGCCTTGGCACGCACGGCCGCGTCTTCCGGGATTTCTTTCACGCGCTGGTGGCGCTGATGAAGGAGCACCAGACCGCCACCGTGTACAACCACGAGAATCCGGAGATGTTGGGGATGTCGTCGATGATGGGCGATTTTGCCATGAGTTCCCTCGTGGACAACATCATCCTCATGAATTGGGTCGAGCTCGGGGACGAGTTCCGGCTCGGGCTCACCGTGGCAAAAATGCGCGGGAACCCGACCACGCGCACCACGCACGAGTGCGAGATTATCGACGGCCAGGGTATGCGGGTGCTCTCGAATCGACTCCCCGTCAGCAAGGCTCGCCTGGCCTTCTCCGAGTACGGCGGGCTGATCTCCCGGGCACCCACCCGTCACCCGAAAGCGCCGGTTCTCGACACTGAGAACTGACATGCGCGGCGCACCGGCAGATCTGTTCGACATCGCGGTCTGGGCGCCTGCGCTTCAGACATACGGGGCGGTGACACATCTGAGCGTTGAAGTCTTCGACGCGGCCAATGCGCTCGCCGTCGGGCCCTCGCCGCCGACACCCCTGGTCGACGTGTTCGAACGCCACGGTCAGGCTCACGGGCCATTCTCCGACTGCGCACGGCAATGCCTGGCACAAGCGCCGGCTGGCCGGGCCGTGGTCGTCGCATCGTCGGGCGGCCTGGCTGTGGTCGGCACCTCGCTGATCCTCGAGGGCGACATCGTGGGCGCTGCGGTCGCCGGCTATGCGCTCCTCGATTTCCCGCAGACCCTGCTCATCGAACGCCTGGCCCGCCGAGCCGGCGTCCCCATGCGTGAACTCTGGGACATCGCGCGGCACCAGCAGCCAACGACGGAACGGCGGTTGGTCATGTATGGCGAACTGCTGCAGGTGCTCGGCGACACGATTCTGAGAGAGAACCTGCGCACACGGCAGTTCGAATCCGCGACCGCGGCACGCGATGAGTTCCTGGCGGTGCTCTCTCACGAATTGAGGACTCCGCTCACGCCGATTCTCGGGTGGAGTCGCATGCTGCGCGCCTCCTCGGATCCAGCCGTGAGCCGCGCAGCCGACGTGATCGAACGGAACGCACACCTCCAGGTCAAGCTGGTTGAGGATCTGCTCGAACTCAATCGGGCCGCCCAGGGCAAGATCGTCCTCGACCTGAAGGTCCTCTGCCTCGACGACGTGCTGGGTGCGGCCGTGGAGGCCCTGGCGGACGTCGCCGAGGCGAAGCAGATTACCCTCACCCTGGTACACACCGGTGAGCGGATCTGCGTGGCGGCGGATCAGGATCGCCTGCAGCAGGTGTTCAGAAACATCCTCAGCAACGCGTTGAAGTTCACGCCCAATGGCGGAGCGGTTGCCGTGACGCTGGCACGAGACGGGGATTGGGCGACCGCCACCGTACGGGACACCGGTGAAGGGATTGCGCCCGAGTTCATTCCGTCGATGTTCCACATGTTCCGGCAGCAGGAAGAAGGTACGCGGCGGCGGCACCCGGGTCTGGGAATCGGCCTCGCTCTCGTCAAGCGCTTGACCGAAGCGCACGGCGGGACGGCGTCACTTACGAGCGGAGGACGGAATAAGGGCACCGAAGTCGTCATTCGCCTGCCAGCGGTCGCTGAGCCTTCCGAACAGATGCACTCGTCGCCACGGGAGGCAAAGCTCGACGACGAACTCAGAGGGACCCGCGTGCTCGTGGTAGAGGATGTCGAGGATGCGCGTGATTCGGCGCGCGCGATGTTCGAACACCTGGGAGCGGAGGTGCTGCTGGCAGCCGATGGACAGGACGCCCTCGCCGTGCTCCAGAACGAGCAGGTCGACATCGTCTTCTGTGACCTTCGTATGCCGAACATGGACGGATACGAGTTCATCCGAGCGCTGCATGACCGCGACGGTTCGCAGCCGCCCGTCATTGCGATATCAGGACAGGCGAGCAGCGGCGATCACCGGCGCACGCACGAGGCGGGCTTTGCCGGGCACATCGACAAGCCTTTCGTTGACACCGATCTCTTGTCGGCCGTCAGCGCAGTGCGAGCCAGGCAGCGAGCCAACTAGACAATCCTCATTCTCTACGGCGCCGGAGCGGGACCCCAGTGCCTGGCGCAGCCGCAGGATGTGAGCGCTCGCGTCGATCCGCGAATCGACCAGCGGCCGAGGGGCAACGCCAAGCGCGATCAGTACGACGACCAGGGCGACGAACGTCCAGGCCTCGCGCGATTTCAGTCCTAGCCGAAGCGTGGGATGCGCCAGCACGTCGGGACGGCCGCAGAACAACGAGAAGTACATCCTCACCACCGCCAGCCCCATCAGCGCCGACGCCACGACAACCGCAAAGCCCATGACCGGGAACACGTCGACGGCTCCGTCGACCAGCAGTTCCTGGCCGATGAAGCCGAGCGTTCCGGGGAAGCCGGTGCAGGCGAGCCCGACTGCCAGGAAGCTGATCGCCAGCACGGGCATGCGATCGTACCCGCCGTGATAGCGGGTCAGATCCAGTCGGCCGCGCCGCGCCTCCAGGACCTGGACGCATCGGGCGAGCCCGGCAAAACCGAGGCCCGCCGAGAGCCACACCAGCAGGCCGCCTGCAAGCGCGGTGGCGCTCGTGCAATCGAGACCCGCCATCACGAGCGCCGACTGGCTCATGAAGAGGTACCCGCACGCTCGACGCGCGCTCCGCTGCACGAGCGCGAGCGCCGCGCCGTACACAGCGGTCCCGAGCGCCAGAACCGCGATGGTTCGCAGCATCTCTGGTGAGGCGCGCGGCACGATCAGCACGACCGTGATGTAGGCGCCGACCTGCGGCGCGTTGAACAGGATCGCCGGGCCGAGCCGGCCGTGATCGAATACCTCCGGCACCCAGGCGTGGAACGGGACAATGCCTTTCCGAATGAGCGCGGCGAGGACGATCAGCCACATCGCCGCCGTCTCGAGATTGGTGTGCTGCACTCCGGGGCTGACGAGCAGCACGACGCCCGCCGCAAGCAGCAGCGTCGACGCGCCCAGATACGCGCCGACGACCCGGCGCTGGTGGCGGTGTGCCGGATCCCCGAGCGCAGAGAGGAACACCCACACCGACGCCACCCACGACAGCAGCAGGATCACCGCGCTCGCCGTGAGGAACGACGCGAGCGTCAGCAGGGCCGCAAGAGCGGCTCGCCGCAGGCCGCGCCGGTCGAGCGCCGCGCGCGGCGTGACCGCGACCGTCAGCAGCCACAGGCCTGCCGCGAACGGCAGGAGGACGGCCGACAGCGCGTCGATCCGAAGGATGTCTTCTCCACCAGGAACCCAGGTCAATGCCGAGGTCCGGATCGTGAAGTCGCGCAACGAGGGGGTCATGGGGATGACCAGCGCAGCGAGCACCATCGCGATCGCCAGGACGACGGCGAGGCGCCGCAGGCGCTCGACGTCGATGCGCAGCCAGGAGGCGCCGATCACCATCGTCGGCAGAGCGATCAGACCGGCGACCCAGACCCGCGGGTCAGTCATCGTGATCGCCTCCGTCGCCCGCACCATCAGCCGCGCGCAGCCGGCCCGGCATCACGACGTCCGCGCCCGCCGCTGCGTGATCGACGGCCTGCAGGCAGAGCCACCGGTCCACCCGCGTGAGCAGGCCCGCAAGCCGAATGAACGGCTCGACGACGAACCGGTCCAGGGAGACGTCGAGGAATCCTCGCTCGAGCGCGATAAGGAACAGCAGCCGGCGTGCCCGATCGGCCCTCACACCACGAGGGCTCGCTCGATGCGGAGACGGGTGCTCGCCGATCGCGTCCTCGAGCCCGTGAAGATCGTGGAGCACGTTCGGTGCGCTCAGGAACTGCAGTAAACGGAAGCACGCGTGTCCCGCCAGGTGGATGAACGCGAGCGTGTACCAACCGACCGCGATTTCCACGACGATGATCCCGACCTGCGTGAGCGAGGCGTACGCCAGCGACGACTTCACGTCGCTCTGCACGCGCGTGGTCGTGCCCGCGAACAGCGCCGTGGCCGCGCCGAGGCCGCCGGCGAGAAGGCGCGCCGCAGGTGCCCGTTCGAGCAGCGGCGCCGCACGAAGCAGGAGAAAGCAGCCGGCATGAATCGAGAGCGATCCGTAGTAGACGGCGCTCGACGGGGTGGGACCTTCCATTGCTCTCGGCAGCCAGCTCGAAAAGGGCAGCAGCGCGCTTTTTCCGGCGACAGCCACGATCAGGAGAATGGCAATGATGGTGGCATCGGAGGAGGGCAGTGCGGCCGTGGCGGCGGCGCCGCCGAACAGGAGCGACAGGCTGTCGGTGCCGGCGACATGTCGCAGCAGGACGGCCGCCGACAGCATCGCGGCGTCGCTGATTCGATACACCGACAGCACGCGAAAGGCGTTCGAGACGGCCGCCGGGCGCTCCTGAAAGAAAGCCACGAGCAGCGCCGAGCTCAGGCCCACGAATTCCCATCCGACGAAGAGCACGGCCACGTTTCCCGCGAGCGCCACCAGCAGCATGCCCGTCACGAACATCGCGAACAGGACGAAATACCGGTTGTAGCCGGACTCGCGATGCAGGTACCGGTTCGAAAACGCGGACACCACGCCGGCGATCGCCGCCGACAGCACCGCAAACGCCAGCGACAATCGATCGACGAGGAATTCGATCGCGATGCCTCCCTCGTGCGACGCCGACCAGGCGCCGTACGAGATCATTCGCGTGCCCTGCTGCGTCACGCCGAACGCGACGAATGCCACGATCAACGACGCGCAGGAGATCGTCATCGCGCTGCCGGCGAGGTGTCCCGTCCAGCGCTCGGACAGCGGCCGGTTGAGCAGCGACGCCACGCCGAGCACCGCAAGCAGCAGCGCCGGCATGCCGACTCCAACCAGCACCAGCACCGCGAGAGAAATCTCCGGGACCGCCGGCGTCATGCCCGTGCCCCCCGTTCGTCGGCCGGGGCCGGCGGTTCCTGCAGAAGCGCAACGGGCGGCAGAAACCCGCGCTTGCCCTGATACCACGCCGCGGAACCGCCTGCGACCACCGCAAGCGGATGTTCGGGGGCATGTGACACGAAATCTCCGTCGCGGAACTCCCACAACGCGCCCGAGTCCGCATCGAGGCAGGAAAGCCAGATCCACCGGTGCCGCACCAGGCGGTCGAACATCGCGTTCGCCTGAACGACGCGCCGGAGGCGATCGCGACTGGTCTCCACGACGAGCGCAAGCCGTGTCGGCTCGTGGATCTCGACCATCTGCCACGGAAGCCCGGTGCGGAGGTCGCTCTGGGCGCCGTCCATCACGCCGAGCAGCGACGTCACGTTGTGCGGCAGCTTCGTACCGCAGCCGTACCCTGCGGGATCGACGTAGCTGAAGTAGTACTCGAGGTTGATGCCGGCCACGACCGGGACGACAGCGGCCATGATGCGCGCGAGGATTGCGCCGTCATCGTCGCGCGACGGATCGTATGAGACGAGGAATGCGCGGCGATCGAGGAACAGCCCGCGCGTTCGCGTTCGCCGCCCGACGATGCAGAAGGCGTTGGTGGCATGGCCGTACTCGGGACGCGGCTGCGCGAGATCGTCCGCGCGCCCCTGGACGTGGGCGAGCGCCGCCGGCGGCGGATACCAGCGCGGGACGCCGTCGAAACGGCGGCACCGTTCGTGCGCCTCGCGGCGGCGCGTCGTGTCGATCGCGTCCACCGCCCGCTCGAACGCCGGCCGGCACACGTCTGGAACGAGATCCGCATCGAAGAACGTCACCTCGTTGTTGCACGTGTTGCGCTGGGCGCCCACGAACCACGTCGCTGCACCGATGGACATCCCCTCGGCGGCCAACAGTTGCCGCACGCGCGGGTCGTTCGCCATCTGCGCGAACGCGCGGGCGTTGGGTCCGCCGCGGCCGCCGCCGCACGCTCCGCAGTCGTGCGCCGATTCATGAGGGTTGTTGAGGCTGATCGATCCGTGTCCGAGGACGAGGACGAGCGGAGAGAGGCGATCCGACAGGCCGAGATCTTCGATCACTCGACGGACGATGTCCGCCATCTCGCGCACGGTGAATCCGGAGTACCTGCCGATGGGCGGCGCGATCTCTTCCCGGTCCAGTTGCAGCCGGGTCCGGCCGGGGGTGAACGGCGTCTGATGGATGCGCCGCCACCGTGACGAGAGCCATGGAAACACGACGCGGAGGACGAGCGGGACCAGCGCGAGCCAGCCGAACGCCGCCATGAGCACGGCGCCGCGCACGGGCAGCCGGCTCCCGAGGTGCACGTTGTAGCCGAGATAGCCGACAGCGCGACGATGGAGCCGCCGCGTGTGCTGCATCAGAGGATGGCTGCCGGCGTCGACCTCGGAGACGTAGTGATCCGGGCGGATCGTCACCGGGCAGAGCGGACGCGGATGCGCGTCGGTCACTCCCTCGTGATACATCGCGACGTTGAAGAACCCGGCGGTGCTGAAGGTCTCGCACGCGGGCTCGACTTCTTCGAGGTGACGGCGAAACGATTCCTCCCGCTCGTCGAGGCAGAACACCGCCTGGAAGGCGGGCCGCCCCGAGGCACCCTGAGGGGTGTGCTGCGCGAGCGCGTCGTACACGCGATGACGGATGGTCCGTTCGAACGCCTGGTGAAGGATAGAGCGCCGCCGTACGCCATCGAGCCGCCGCAGCTCGGATTCCAGATCCCGGACGTGCCGAGGCGTCCACTGCTCGACGATTGACCAATCGAGCCCGCACAGTTGTGCGACATGAAACAGCGGCCACGCACGTTCGATCGCGGATGGAGGCGAAGGTGCCGTGATCTCGTTTCGCAGCCGCTCGCTCAGCGCCGACACGGGGCCGTTGAACGAGAGTCGTCGCACCGCCTCGTCGAGCGCGGCCCGCTCGAACAGCAGGCGGACCGCCAGGTAGCCGCGCAGCGTGACCGTGAGATCGCGTGCGGGAACGCGGTCGGGCCGATCTTCAATCTGACGGACGATGCCGGCCCACCCGCGCAGCGCCAGCAGTTCGCCGCTCAAATATGCATCGCATTCGCCGTCGCCAACCCCGAGCACGGCAAGCGACTGTGCGATCGACTCGAGGGCGCCGCGCCCGGCGGTCGCGTCGTCGGCGACGATGGCCGGGAGCGTTCGCGCCCAGCGGCCGCAGCGCGCCGCCAGCGACGTGCGGTAGATCTCGAGAAAGCACCCGTGAATGCCCAGATCCCGCGAGGGCATGGACCAGTGCGCAAGGCCCTGGTCGAGATATCCAGCGAGGAATCGAATCAGCGGCGGATGAATCCAGGCATCGATATCGATGCCCTTCGCGGCAACGAGCCAGTCCCGATGCCGGACGGGAAGGTCCTGCGAGGCCGCCGGCGGGACGGCGGTCTGACGTACCGCGTCGAGGCACGCGCGCCACAGCCGCCGGACGGCCTGCCGTTCATCGTCTGCGCGATCGTCCAGCCCGCGCAGCGCGGTTGATGGCGCTCGCGCACTCGCCGGCACGTCCGTGCGGAATCGCAGCAGCGCGTCGGACTCGTCGAGCATCCACGAGAGTTCGGGCCCCACGGCCTCCGGGATTCCGTGCAACACGACGGCGCTCCAGAGTTCCAGCCGCGATACGACGCCGGCGACATCCTCCGCGGCGCTCCCGCCCAGCTGCTCGACGAGCAGTCGTTCGACGTCCCTGGCGCGGATGCGTCCCGAGGCCAGCTTGTCGCGATACCGCGCTTCGGGCAGGTACGGCTCGCGGCCGAGCCGGACCGCGGCCTGCTCGACGGCGGCTTCGAACGGCAGGTCCTCGAAGGGGTGCAGGGTGTTGTGATGGATGAAGATGCTGATGGGCCCCTGCGCGGGCAGCAGGTGCGCAAGCCTCTCGATCGTATCGGACAGGGATTCGCGGGGGCTGACGGCGGTAGGCATCCGGCAATGAACGGTCCGGCCGGCGGGCGGCCTCAAGTATCTAAATATTACTATATTATATTAATCGATGACGCAGAAGCGGGAGCGATACCGCGATCCGGCGGCGGCGGGGGAGCTGCAGATGTTCAAGGCGCAGTTCTTTCGCGCGCTGGCGCATCCTACGCGAATCCGGATCCTCGAGATCCTCGTGCGAGGCGGGCGTACCGTGCAGGAGCTGCAGGAGGCGCTCGCGCTCGATCAGCCGATCGTGTCGCAGCAACTGGCCGTGCTCCGGAATCAGGGCGTCGTGTCGGCCCAGAAGGAGGGCGTGTCGGTTCGATACGCGCTGCGCGATCCGCTCGTGGGCGATCTGCTCGAGGTCGCGCGCAGAATCTTCGACAACCGCCTGGGCACCTCGACGGGATTGCTTCGCGAGCTGCGCCGGGAACGCCGTCGCTGAGTGCTCAGCGACGGCGCCGCTGCCTCGATTTGCCTGCTGGCAATACTCGTGTCACTGTGCTGGAAGCGGACCCGACGTTGACCCGGGGATATTCGCATCGAGGAGGACCTCATCGGCCAGCTCTTCAGTTCGGGCGGAAGCGGCTCGCCAGGACGTTGGTGCGGCTCGCGCGTGAACGGCTTCATGATTCACAGGCGGTTTTCCCACAGAGGCGTGCTGATGTCGGATCGCGAGCTGGTGCTGCATGCGTTACGGGAGCTTGTTGACGCGCTCGATCGACGGGTCGCGCACGTGGAACGGCTGGGCGAAGCGCGCATCGCGCAGGAAGCGATCGCCCTCCGTGAAGAAGCGGTGAACCGGATCCGCGAGCTCACCGCTGCGACGGCGTCCGATCGCGACGCGCATGACCCGAACGCTCCGGCGGGGTGATGACGGACGACGGCGGACCGCTCCGAAAGGGAGACTGACCGGCGAGCGGGCTGATTCGTCAAAGGGGCTCCCAATGCTGTACGAGTTCGTCACCACATATCGGGACGCGATCATCGCGAAAACGAGAATCAAGGTCAGCACCCGCCCGTGGCCGCCGGCGTCCAGCGCCGAACTGGAAAACGGGCTGCCGATGTTTCTCACCCAGCTGGCCGAGACACTCCGGCTGGAGAATACGGCGACGCCGTTTTCGACCGACGCCATTGGCCAGAGCGCGACGCGTCACGGGCGAGACCTGCTCGCGCTGGGCTTCACCGTGTCGCAGGTGGTCCACGATTATGGCGACATCTGCCAGGCGATCACGGAATTGGCTGTCGACCAGAATGCCCCGATCACCACTCAGGAATTTCACATCCTGAACAGGTGCCTCGACACGGCCATTGCGGATGCCGTGACCGAGCATGCCCGCATCACGGCAGATTCGCGATCGACGGGCGAACTCGAACGAATGGGGCAGGTCACGCACGAAATCCGGAACATCGTCAACACCGCGATTCTGGCGTTCGACGTCGTGAAGCGGGGCACGGTGGGCGTGAACGGCAATACCGGAGCGGTGTTGGGCCGCAGCCTGACCGACCTCCGCGATCTCGTCGACAGCACGCTCTCCGATATTCGGACGGCCGCCAGCCATCAGCACCCGGAGCTGATTTCCGTGGCGGAGTTTCTGAACGACATCGCGGTCGCCGCCGCGTTGCAGGCCGAGTACAACGGACTGCAGTTCACGAGCGAGGCGATCGATCCCGCTCTCCGCGTGAACCTCGATCGCCAGCTCCTGTCGTCCGCCGTCACCAATTTGCTGAGCAATGCATTCAAGTACACGCCGGCCGGCGGACGGGTGATCCTGCGGGCGCGGGCGAGGGACGGACGCGTCGCGATCGAGGTGGAGGACGAGTGCGGAGGGCTTCCACTGAGCCCGACCGATTTGTTCAAGCCCTTCAGCGAACGGCGCGGGAAGGACCGCACCGGTCTCGGACTGGGTCTGTCGATCGCGAGAAGGGCGGTCAGGGCGCAGGGCGGAGAGATCGAGGTCCGCGACATGCCGGGCAAAGGCTGCGCGTTCGTCATCCAGGTTCCCGCCGCCGACGTCCCCTCCGTCGCAGCAGCCGATCCCGCTCGGTAACCTCCCGCCGGCGCCGCATGGCGCCGAAGTTCAAGCCGGGGTCGTGGCCTGAGGAGCCAGCGGCCCCGCGGCCGATCCCGCCAGGCGGCCCGTTGCCCACGCCCATGCGAAGTTGAACCCCCCGATCGGACCGAAGGCGTCCAGCATCTCGCCGCACATATACAGCCCTGGCGAGATGCGGCTTTCGAGCGTGCTCACGTTCACGTCGGTCAGTGCGACGCCGCCGCCAGTGACTTCCGCCTTCTTGTAGCCTTCGTCGCCTGTCCACGGCAGCAGGTAAGCGGTGAGGTGCTCGACGAGCGCCACGCGCTCCGATCGACGCAGCTCGGACGCTGTCCGCCCGACGGGAATACCGGCACGGATCAACATCGCTTCCGCCAGACGCTCCGGCACGTGTCGCGCGACGACGTTGACGATCGGGCCCGTCGCGTTCGCGAGGATGTCCTGCCAGCGGCGCTGATCGTGATCGCACCACTGGACGCAGAGCGACGCCCGGTCGCCGCCGGACAGACGGCTGCGCACGGCGACGTGAGAGATGTCCAGGACGGCGGGTCCGCTGTAGCCGCGATGGGTGAAGAGGAAGCCGCCGCGCGTCTCCATTCGCTGCGAATGGTCGCGCGCCCGCAGCCGCACGTCGAGGGAGATGCCGGACAGCCCCGCGTGGATCGCGGGCTCGGCGACGAGCGGCGTGAGCGCCGGATACGTCTCGTGCACGCTGTGACCGAGGCTCGCGGCGATTCGGAGTCCGGCGCCGTCACTCCCGGTCGACGGCACGGAGAGTCCGCCGGTCGCGAGGATCACGCGCTCGGCGGCGATGTCGCCCCGGGACGTCGACACCCGCCAGCCGCCTGCGACTGCAGTCAGGTCGATCAGGTCAGTACCAAACTGGAACTCCACGCCGTCGCGGCGCGCCAGCGCTACCAGCCCGTCCCGAACGTCCCGCGCCCGATGAGAGGCGGGAAACCACTTGCGTGTCTCGGCTTCGAACACGAGCGGGATGCCGACGTCGCGCTCGAAAAAGGCACGCTGATGGTCGAGCGCCCAGGAGCGCAACACGCGTCGCACGAGATGCGCCGGCGATGCGGTGACGAATCGCTCCGGTTCGAGCGCCGCCGGCAGGATGTTGCAGCGCCCGCCGCCGCTGATCAGGATCTTCCGGCCTCCGTCGGCCGTTTTCTCGCAGACCACGACGGGTCGGCCCGCACGGCGCGCGAAAATGGCGGCCACCAGGCCTGCGGCTCCGGCCCCGACCACGACAGTCCGTCGATCGTTCACCGCGACGCGTGTCGTTCATGCGTGTAGCACGCCACATGCTCGTCCAGGACCGGCAACGGTAGCGCGCCGGCCGCGAGCACATAATCATGAAACGCGCGGAGATCGAACGACGCGCCCTGTTCCGCGGCGACCCGATCTCGCAGGTCGTGGATCCGCTTGGCGCCGAGCTTGTAGGCCAGCGCCTGGCCGGGGATGTCCACGGAATAGCGCAGCGTCTCGGTGTCGATCTGCACGTCGGACTCGAACGTGTGATCGCGCATGAACGCGATCGCTTTGTCGCGCGTCCAGCCGAGCGCGTTCATCCCGGTATCCACGGCCAGGCGCGACGAGAGAAACAGATCCATCGCGAGCCGCCCGGCCCGCTGATACGGATCGCGATACATCCCCATCTCGCCGGCGAGATCGGACGCGTACTCCCCCCAGCCCTCGGTGAATGCCGTCGGATGTGCGTTGCGCCGGAACGGCACCAGCGCCGCGTTCTCCATCTGCAGCGCCATCTGGAAGTGATGCCCGGGCACCAGCTCGTGGTAGATCACCGCTTCCGCCATGAGGATCGAGCGATCCTCCGGCCGCGTGCCGTTGTACATGTAATAGCCCGATGGGTCGGTCGCCGTCGGAATCTGGTAGTACCCGTACGTCATCGACGCGGCGCGCTGCGCCTCCAGCGGTCTCACGCCGTAAGGCGCAGACGGCTTTCGCCCGAAATACTCTCCGACGTGCGGCTCGATGCGGCGGATGGCCGCTTCCATCCGCTCGCCGATCTCTTCGCCGGAATGCGCGCGGAAACGCGGATCGTTGCGCAGGTAATTCCGGAACTCCGCGAACGAACCGGCATATCCTGCGTCGTGACGGACCTGATCGAGCGCGGTCTCGAGGCGCGCCACCTCGTCGAGTCCGATCCGATGAATCTGCTCCGGCGTGAGGTCGAGGCCGGTATGGCGGCGGATCAGGAACCGGTAGTAGTCGCGTCCGCCGGGAAACCGGGACACGCCGACGTCGCCGGCCGCCTGCGCACGATACGGTCCATCGAGATACGCCGCCAGGCGATCGACGGCCGGGTCCACGACGTCGGCGATCGCCGCGTTCACCCGTTCCAGAAAGCGCGCGCGGCTCGCCGGATCCATCTTTGCGACACGCCGCTCGTCGACCTTGAACGGACTCGACGCCGGGGGCGCGCCGAAACCGCGAACGAATCCCAGCACGAGCGGCAGCTCGGCGGCGGGAAGCGCAATTCCGCGGCGCACCTGGCCGCGCAGCCGCGTTTCGTAGGCGGCAAACGTGAGCGGTAGCTCGTCGAGCGTGTCCGAGTACGCCTGCCGGTCGGCCTCTGAGTCGAGCGGCACGTTGGCCAGCGTGCCCGACAGGAACGTCAGCGGCGACGCATACGGCGTGATGAACGACTCCAGCCAGTAGTACTGCGCGGCTTCCTTCATCAGGCGGGCATCGAACTCGATCGTCTTGTAGGTGAGCGCATCCTGGTGCGACAGCCGATCGGGCGCGATCGCGTGCAGCCGCGTCAGCAGCGCATCGGCCCACGTCGCATCCGCCTTGACCTGTGCCTCGTTGGCGGGCATCGCCGGAGGTCCGTTGCGCACCTCCGCCAGCGGAACCAGGTAGGCCGTGCCCTGCCGGATCGCAAGCTCCTGTGCCAACGCGTTCACGGCGTCGCCCGGCGACGCAACCCCGCCCCGTTGAACCGTTGGCGTCGCTGTCGCGGCAGTTGCCGCAATGACGGCGAACACCACCAGGATTCTTCCTCTCACGACCACTTGCCCTCCCACCCTGCTGCAGGCCGCGCCGCGAGACGCGCCAGGCTGAACTGCGGGTCTGGCGTCGCGGATCCCAGCGCGAGCGACGCCAGCATCTCGCCTATCGCCGGCCCCATCTTGAACCCGTGCCCCGATCCTCCCCCCGCAATCCAGACGTTGGGCGCCGAGGGGTGGCGATCGATGATGTAGTGCGAGTCCGGCGACGCTTCGTACTGGCAGACTTCCGATCCCAGCAGCGGCGCGTCTCTGAGCAGCGGGAATCGCGTTTCGAGAAACCTCCGCGCGCCGGCGATGCCCGACGCCGTGGCGTCGCGCACCATGGTCGTTGGATCGATCGACGGTCCAGGCGTGTCGTCGGCGACCTTGAAGCCCCGATTGGCATTGCCGGGAATCCCGTACATCAGCCGATCGCCGTAATCGATCCACACCGGCATCCGCGGATCGACGAATCGCGCATCGCCCGCCGGCGTTCCAAAGTAATAAACCTCTTGCCGCGTTGGGGTGATCTTGCCCGCGAGCAGCCTCGGAAAGACGGCAGGCAGCCACGGGCCGCACGCGAAGACGAAGACGTCGGCCGCAATCCGGTCGCCGTCAGACGTGACCACCTCTCGGAGCGCGCCGTCGATATCGTCCAGCGGTCGAACCTCCGCCCGCTGGTAGGTGCCGCCTTCCGTTACGAACCGCTCGACGACGTGCTCGCACGCACGGCGTGCGAAGAGGTAGCCGGCTTCCGGTTCCCACAACGCCGTGCTGACGTCGTCGAATGCGATCTGTGGAAAGCGGCGGGCCGCCTCAGTGGGCGTCAATTCCTCGATCGGCAGGCCGACCGCGCGCAGCGCCGCGACAGAATCGCGGCCGAAGGCGGCCGGATCGTCCGTGTGGCTGCCGCCAGGTTGATCGGTCTTCGCCCCGCCGTGCGCGTCACGAATCATCCACAGCGCGCCGGTCTTGCGAAAGAACCCGCGGCGCCATCGCCGGTCGTACTCCGTCCAGAGCCGGAGCGCGCGCAGCGCGAGCCGGGTATACACGGTGCGGGATCCGTAC
>JAICSD010000093.1 GCA_025937075.1 Vicinamibacteria bacterium
GATCGGCTGAAGACGACGCAGGCGCAGCTGCTTCAGGCGGAGAAGCTCTCAGCCATCGGCCAGCTCGTTGCCGGCGTCGCGCACGAGCTGAACAATCCGCTCACGAGCGTCATCGGATACGCGCAGCTCGTGGAAGACGAGCTGCGCTCGACATCGTCCGATCATCTGTTGCGTCCGAGCGCAGACGTTGCGCGCGACGTGAGGCGCATCGCCGAGGAGTCCGAGCGCGCCGCGAAGATCGTGCGCAACCTGCTCGCGTTCGCGCGCCGGCAGACCGCCGAGCGCGCGCCCCAGGACGTCGCGGACCTGTTCAACCGCGTGCTCTCGCTGCGCGCGTACGAATTCCGGCTGAGCGCCATTGAGCTGCAGGTCGCGTTCGATGCCGGGCTGCCGCGCGTGCTTGCCGACGCGAGCCAGCTCCAGCAGGCGCTCCTCAATCTCGTGCTGAACGCGGAGCAGGCGATGCGCGGACGCTCGCCCCGGCGTCTCACCGTCGGCGCGCGCTACCTGGACGATGCGTCGGCCGTGGAGCTGTCGATTGCGGACTCCGGCCACGGAATCTCCGAGGAGAACCTCCGCCGCATCTTCGATCCGTTCTTCACGACGCGCGACGTCGGCGAAGGCACGGGCCTCGGCCTCAGCATCGTCTACGGCATTGTCCGGGATCACGGCGGGCAGGTTCATGTCGAGAGCCGCGTTGGTTCGGGAGCGACATTCTTCGTGACGCTGCCGGCGCGGCCCGAGGGCGCGACGGATGCTGCGAAGCAGGTGCTCGTCGCGCACAACGACGCGACCGAACGCGATTACATCGCGGCGATGCTGACTGGCTGGGGACACAAGGCCGTTGCGGTCGAACCGTTCGACGCGGCGTCGCGGCTCCGTACCGCGTCGTTCGACGCCGCGTTCGTGGAACACACCGTAATCGCCGCCGATCCCGGCGCATGGAAGGCCGCCCGGGCAGCGGAAGGCGGCCTCGCGGCGCTCGTGCTGATCACCGGGACGGAAGAGGACGACCGCTCGCGTGTATCGCGTCAGGAGGCGCGCGCCATCCTGTCGCCGCCGTTCGAACTGCGGGCGCTGCGGGCGGCGCTCCGCGCCGTATCGAAGGAGTATGCATGACGGGGCAGCAGCCGCTCCTGGTCGTTGTCGACGATGAGCAGGGGATTCTGGATGTGGTCAGCCGCTTTGCGCGCCGCGCCGGGTACGAGGTAGTGACGTGCTCCGGCGGGCGCGAGGCGATCGCGAAATTGCAGACGCACCGCGCCGATCTCGTGCTCGTCGACCTGCGCATGCCGGACGTGGGCGGCCTCGACGTCCTGCGCGCCATCCGCGACACCGATCCCCGCTGCCAGGCCGTCCTGATGACGGGCTACGCGTCGGTCGACACCGCGGTGGATGCCATCAAGCTCGGCGCGATGGATTATCTCAGCAAGCCAATCGACTTCGCGCGGCTCGAGCTGCTGCTGGCGAGCGTCCGCGAAGAGATCGAGCGGCGCCGGAGCCTGCTCTCCATCGAAACCGACGTCGCGCGAAAGCTCGAGTTCGCGGGAATGATCGGACGTGGTCCGGTGATGCAGGAGCTGTTCGGGATGATTCGGCGGCTGGCTCCGCACATCCGCACCGGGCTCATCACGGGGGAGACCGGAACGGGCAAGGAGCTCGTGGCGCGCGCGCTTCACAAGACCGGGCCCAGACGCGAGCGGCGGTTCGTCACGGTCAACTGCTCCGCTGTCGTCGAGACGCTCTTCGAGAGCGAGCTGTTCGGGCACGTTCGCGGCGCGTTCACCGGTGCCACCGAGAACAAGCCCGGGCTCTTCGAGCTTGCCGATGGCGGCACGCTGTTCCTCGACGAGATCGGCGAGCTGCCGCTGACGGTCCAGGCGAAGCTGCTTCGCGTGCTGGAGCTCGGGGAAGTGCACAGGGTCGGATCGCTCGATCCGCGGCGGGTCAACGTGCACGTCATCGCGGCCACCAACCGCGATCTGCGGGCGGAAGTCGCCGCCGGGCGTTTCCGCAGCGACCTTTACTATCGCCTCAACGTCGTCGAGATCAAGCTGCCGCCGCTGCGCGAGCGGCGCGAGGACATTTCGTACCTGACGGCGGCGTTCGTTCGCGAAACATCCGAGCGGCTGCAGAAGCCGCTCCTCGGCCTGACGCCGGGAGCAGAACGTCTGCTTGGCGGGGCACCGTGGGAGGGCAACGTCCGCGAACTGCGGAACGTCATCGAGCGCGCGTGCATTCTTTCGGACGGCGATTTCATCACCGAGCGCGAGCTGGCGGTGAGCATGCCCGTCCTGCAGCTTCCATCGAACGGCGCTGCAGCGGCGCAGGAGGCGTCGCGCGACGCCGATCTGCTCGTCAACGTCGAGCGGGATCACATCCAGCGGGCGCTGCTGCGGGCCAACGGCAACAAGAAGGCGGCCGCGCGCATGCTCGGGTTGAGCCGCCGCGCGTTGTACCGGCGGCTCGAACGGCTCGACCTGGCCGACACCATCATGCGGCGAAAGGAGAGCCAGCCGCCGGATCTGAGCGATCCGGCGTATTCCGCGATCTAGCTGCCGGGAGAAATATCCATGCTCTACCCCGATATGGCGTCGATTGGCACCGTCGACGCGGAGACGGCAAAGGCGTCGGTCCTCGTCGTGGATGACGAGAACGGGACGCGCGAGCTGCTGTGCCGCTGGCTGGCGAAGAGCGGCTTCGAGGTGTCCAGCGCGTCGACCGCAGACGAAGCGCTGCGGGCGGTTCACGCCCTCGCGCCGGCGGTCGCGTTGTGCGACATCCGGATGCCCGGGCACGACGGGCTGTGGCTCGCGCAGCAGATTCGACACGATGCGCCGGAAACGGCGGTCATCATGGCGACGGGCGTCCATGACGTCGGGTCGGCCGTCAGCAGTCTCCGCCAAGGTGTGATCGAGTACCTCACGAAGCCCTTCGGACGCGATCGCCTGCGCGAAGCGGTCGTGCGCGGGCTCGAGTGGCACCGCGCCGCCTGTGAGGCACGGCGATGGCGGGAAGCACTCGAGGGCGAGATGGAGTCGCGGCGCAAGCGGCTCGCGGGCGCACTGAGCGCGCTCGTGATCGACACCGATGCCGCTCTCGATGCCATGCTCTCGAGGCTCACGATCGAGGATCGCGATGCCTACGCACACGCCTATCGCGTCGCGGCGCTTGCGGTCAGCGTCGCGCGAGCGCTGCAGCTCGCCGAAGGGGACGTCACAGCCATCGAGCGGGCGGCGCTGCTGCACGACCTCGGGAAGTTGGCCGTCCCCAACGCCGTCCTGAGGAAGCCCGCGCCGCTAACGGCTGAAGAGCAGCTCCTGATTCGCCTGCACCCGGTCATCGGGGCCGATCTCATCCGCGACATTCCATACCTCCGCGCGTGCTCGGATCTCGTACGCGACGCACACGAGCGGATGGACGGCCTCGGCTATCCGCACGGCCTGAAGGCAACGGACGTCCCGATTGGCGCGCGCATCATTGCCGTCGCGGACGCATACGACGCGATGACGCGCCCTCGCGTGTTCCGCGACGCCATCACGCACGACGAAGCGATCCTCGAGCTGTCGCGCTGCGCCGGCGCGCAGTTCGACGCGAAGGTCGTCGAGACGTTCAAGCGCGTGGTGGTGCTCTGACGCTGTCGAGATTCGGAATTCGGGATCAGGCTTTTCGGATCAGGGATTGGATTAGGGATTAGGGATTCGGGATTCGGGATTAGGGATTCGACGATTTCGTGTCACAATCCCCCATCCGTGACCACGTTTGAACCCGTCATCGGTCTGGAGATCCACGCGCAGCTCCTGACCGCGACGAAGATCTTCTGCGGCTGCAGCACCAGCTTTGGAGCGGAGCCGAACACGCAGTTGTGCCCGGTGTGCTTCGGCCTGCCCGGCGCGTTACCCGTGCTCAACCGCCGCGCGGTCGAGTACGCCGTTCGCGCGGGGCTCGCGCTCGGCTGCACGATCAACGAGCACTCGATCTTCGCGCGCAAGAACTACTTCTATCCGGACCTCCCGAAGGGCTACCAGATCTCGCAGTACGAGCAGCCGCTCGCGACCGAGGGCGCGATCGAGTTCGGGCCGGAAGATTCGCGGCGGCGCCTCGGCATCATCCGCGTGCACCTCGAGGAGGATGCGGGGAAGTCGCTGCACGATCTGGGCGGCGCCGCACGCGCATCCAAAGATGCGCGCTACGAAGATGCGCGCCACGACGATCCCGTCACCTACCTCGATTTCAATCGCAGCGGCGTCCCGCTCATCGAGATCGTCACGCATCCGGACCTTCGTGCGCCCGCTGACGCGGCCGATGCGTTCAGCCGTATTCGCGAGATCCTCGTCGCCATCGGCGTCAACGACGGCAACATGGAAGAGGGCAGCCTGCGCTGCGACGCGAATGTGTCCGTGCGTCCCGCCGGCTCCGACGTCTTCGGCGTGAAGACGGAGGTGAAGAATCTCAACTCCTTCCGCCACGTGCAGCGCGCGCTCGAATTCGAGATCGAGCGCCAGATGGAGGCCGTCCGCCGCGGCGCGTCGCTCGCGCAGGAGACGCGGCTGTGGAATCCGTCGGCGGGCGAGACGGTGCTGATGCGCACGAAGGAAGAAGCGGACGACTACCGGTACTTTCCGGAGCCGGATCTGCCGCCGCTCACCGTCGATCACGCGTGGGTCGAAGAGGTTCGCCGCTCGCTGCCGGAACTGCCGGAGGCACGCCGGCGCCGCTTCGTCGAGATGTACCACCTGCCCGAGTACGACGCGGGCGTCCTCACGCAGACAATGGCACTGGCCGATTACTTCGAGCGAACGGCCGTCACGGCCGGCAACGCGAAAGCCGCGAGCAACTGGGTGATGGTGGAGCTGTCGAGGAAGCTGAACGAAGCGAAGTCGTCGATCGAAGAGGCGCCGCTCGTGCCCGAGGCGCTGGGAGAGCTGATCAGAATGATTGACGGCGGCGTGATCACGGGGCCGGTCGCGAAAGACGTCTTCGAGAAGATGTGGGCCAGCGGACGCTCCGCGAAGGAGATCGTCCAGGCCGAGGGGCTCGGCCGCATCGACGATCCCGCGGCGATCGACGCGATCGTGCGGAACGTGCTGTCGTCACACACGGCGATCGTTGCGGACTACCGTGCGGGCAAGACCAAGACGTTCGGTTTTCTCGTGGGACAGGTGATGAAGGCGACAGCGGGGAAGGCGGACCCGCCCCGCGTGAACGAGAGCCTGCGGCGCGTCCTGGCCGAAGACCCTGGAGAGGCACGGTGATCGAAGCGCAGCGCATCTCCAAGATGTACAGCCGCGGCGTCTACGCGCTTCGCGAACTGTCCCTGAGGATCGACAAAGGAGAATTCGTCTTCCTGACGGGCCCCAGCGGCGCGGGGAAATCAACGCTGCTGCGCCTGCTGCTGCGGCAGGACGTACCGAATGACGGGCGGCTCGTGGTCGGCGGGCGCGATCTCGCGCAGCTGACCGCGCGGCAGGTGCAGGCCTACCGCCGCTCGCTCGGATTCGTCTTCCAGGATTTCAAGCTGCTGCCCACGAAGACCGTGATCGAAAACGTCTCGTTCGTACCGCGCGTGCTGGGCATGGCGGACGCGCAGCAGCAGCGGCGGTCGTTCCAGGTGCTCAAGTGGGTGGGCCTGCAGCACCGCATGAACGCATTCCCCATGGAACTGTCGGGCGGCGAGCAGCAACGCATCGCCATCGCGCGCGCGCTCGTGAACGATCCCGTCATCATCCTGGCGGACGAGCCGACGGGGAACCTCGACCCCGATCTGTCGCTGGAGATCATGAATCTGTTCCGCGAGATCAACGCGCGCGGCACCACGGTGCTCGTCGCAACGCACGATCGCGAGCTGATTCGCCGCGTCGGGCGGCGGACGTTGACGCTCGATCACGGCCGCGCCGTGGAGGTCGTCTGAATGCGCGCGCTTCGATACTTCTTCAGCGAAGCGGCATTGAGCCTCTCGCGCGGGTGGCGCCCCGCCGCTTTCTCGATTCTGACGATCGCCGCCGGCCTGTTCGTCCTCACGTTCTTTCTGCTCGTGAACGCGAACCTGCAGCGGCTCGTGGGCCGCTGGACCGACGCCGCAGAGCTGGCGGTCTACCTTCGGGACGATGCCACCCCCGTGCAGACCGCGGCCATCGGCGACCTGCTTCAGGCAAGCGGTCTCGCCGATTCCGTCCAGCGCCTCACGAAGGACGATGCGCGGCGCGAGTTCGCGAAGGCGTTCCCCGACCTCGCGGGAACCGCATCGGGTCTCAGCAGCAATCCGTTTCCGGCATCGTTCGAGGTGCGCCTCAACGCCGCCGCTCAGTCAGCTCCGGCGGCTCTCGACAATCTCGTGACCGCGTTGAACGGCATGGCCGGCGTGGCGGATGTCCGCTACGACCGGCGCTGGCTGGCCCGCCTCTCCGCGGTCGTCCGCGTCGTCCGAAGCGTTGGCCTCGCGGTAGTCGTTCTCCTCGCGCTGGCGAGCGCCCTCACCGTGGCGAGCGTCGTACGCCTGGCCGCCGCGTCGCGCAGTGACGAAATCGAAATCATGCAGCTCGTGGGAGCGCCGGTCGCGTATATCCGTGGCCCGTTCATCGCGGAGGGATTGCTTCAGGGCGGGCTCGGGGCGCTGCTGGCGGTCGGATTCCTCCTGGCACTCTTCGCGACAGTTCGGGCGCGCGCGGGCGCGGCGCTCTCGGAGACGGTCGGCCTCGCCGGGGTATCGTTTGTTCCTGTCGAGCTGCTGATCCTCGTCGTGCTCGGAGGTATGGCGCTCGGAAGCATCGGCGGGTTCATCGTCGCGCGCAGCGTACGGTAAGAGTTTTGGCGGCCCTGAAAGAGCCGCCCCGCGTCGAGGCCGTTACATTTCGTTGACACTCGATTACGCTCCCGACTAGACTCGATCTATTCAGCCCACCATGCACCAGGCGAGGAGTCGCATGGCACGCTTCGTCAGCCCGGACCGGGTTTCGCACGAAACTGTCACGTTACTGACCGACTTCTATCGCGAGGAGTTCCTCAAGCATCGCGAATGTCTTGCGCGACAGCGTGAGTACTACTCCGAGCAGGCGATCACGGATGCAGACGGCGCGATTGCGCGAATTCTGAGCGAACTGGATCGCCTGTGCGCGAAAGACGATGCGGACGAGGTGATCGGCAAGTTGCTTCGGACGTTCGACGTCGTGACCGGTCTGTCGGCGTGGTCCGATCCGCGGCAGTTCCACTGACCGCGTCCGACCCCGGCGATCCTGAACGCGTCAGGACCCTGAGAGCCGACGCGGACGCCATCGTGCGTGCCGCGCTTCGCGCGTGCGATGCGCACACTCTCGTTCGTCGCGCGCTCGACGTGCCCTGCACCAATCGTTTCTCCTCCCACCAGTCGCTGGATGTCGTCGCGGCAGGCAAGGCCGCCGTCCCGATGATGCGCGCGTTCACCGAGGTGTTCGACGCGCGCGTGAGCGAGTCGGTGCTCGTCGAGGGCGGGCACCCGCTTCCAACCCGTGCGAGCGTCGAAGGGGGCGAGCAGGCGCTGGCGCTCGCCGCGCGGACAAATCGCCGCGGCGGAACGCTGGTCGTGCTGCTCTCGGGCGGAGCGTCCGCGATGATGGCCGTGCCTGCGCCGGGGATCTCGCTCGACGACAAGATAGCGGCCACCAAGGTGCTGCTCCGAAGCGGCCTGCCGATCGCGTCGCTGAACACGGTCCGTAAACACGTCTCGGCCGTCAAAGGCGGGCGCCTCGGCGCGGCCGCCGGACGCTCGATCACGTTGGCGATCTCCGACGTGCACGCGCCCGTGGAAGACGATCCTGCGCTCATCGGGTCCGGACCGACAGTCCCGGACGCATCGACGTTTTCCGATGCGGTGAAAATCCTGACCGATGCCGGCCTCTTCGACTCGATGCCGCAGGCGGTTCGGGAGCATCTCAACCGCGGCATCCGAGGAGACGTCGAGGAGACGATCAAGCCCGGCGACGAGCGATTGCGCGACAGCCAGTACTTCGTCATAGGCGGACGCCGGGATGCGATGCGCGGCGCGGCCGATGAGGCGCGCATGCGAGGCTACGTGGTCGATCAGATCGGCCCACCGGTGCGCGGCGAGGCGACTAATGCGGCACGCGGTTTCCTGGATGAGGCACGACGTCGCCTCGTGACTGCCGCGCGCCCGTTCTGTTTGATTCAATCCGGAGAGACGACGGTAACTGTGACGACGAACGGGCGCGGCGGCCGCAACCAGGAGTTTGCGCTCGCAGCGGCGCCCGCCCTGCCGTCATTTGGCGCCAGCGTCTGCGCGAGCATCGGCACCGATGGCATCGATGGACCGACGGATGCTGCGGGCGCGATCTCGGATCAGACCACGATGACGCGCGCGGAAGAGCACGGGCTGGACGCCGCACGGGCGCTCCGCGAGCACGATTCGTATCCGTTCTTCGAGGCGCTCGGCGACCTGGTGCTGACCGGGCCGACGGGCACGAACGTCGGCGATCTGCAGATCCTGCTCGTAGAATGAGCTATGCGCGGATCGAAACTCATCCTTGCCGCCGTGGTCGCCCTCATCGTTGTACTCGGCCTGGGCTTCGCCTGGGGATCGTCCGGCCGCGTGACGGCGCAACGGGCGCTCGAGGACGCCAGGCAGCAGCTCGATCTGGCGGAGGCGCGCGGGCGCGTGCTGGAAGCGCGCGTCAGCATCTACAACGTGAACTTCGGGAGTGCGCAGCGTCAGCTGGAAGAGGCAAAGCCCCCGCTGGCGCGGGCGCGAGATCGATATCAGGATCAGGGAAAGCGCGAGGCCGCGGACGCATTGTCCGCGGCGCTGACGCGCGTGCAGGAAGCGCAGCGCCTCGCGGGCAAGCTCGATCAGAACGCGAACTCGCAGGCCGACGAGGCGCTCCAGGCGATTCAGGTCGCGACGTCGAAGTAGTCCGGGCCTTCAGACCCGGCATCATTTCAAGATTGTCGCAACAACTTCCACGGTGATGCGTCGGTCCGACGTCGGGTCGGCGGCTTGCGACACAACCACTGGTTTTCCGGATTCCAGAATCAGTCCGAGTCGCTCGTTCAAGGATGCGGTGCCCGCAAGCGCTGCCTCCGACATTTTTTCTTTCGCATTGGGAGGCTGTGGAATGTACTCGAGTCCGAAATTCAGGGAAATCTTGTTGTCTTTCAGCAGTATCGGATGCGCGTCGACGTTGATTCGAACCTCGCGGTAGCTGAAGGGGCCAGGGATAGCCGGGTCTTGAGTCATCCCGATGCGGACCGGCACGCTCGCGTTGGTCCGGATGCTGTTGTTCTGCCGATCGCCAACGATCATCGAGATGATCTTCTTCGCGGCTTCGCCCGGCGCCGACTGGTCGGTGATCGTCACCTCTATTTTGATGTTGATCGGCTGTCCGGCCGGTTCCGGCGGGCGCTGGACTGGCACCTCCCTCGCCGGTGCGGGCTTTACGGGGACCGGCTTCGGTGCCTGAGCTGCGGTCATTGCTCCGGCGCACAGGACAATCGCGACACCGACGATCGTTCGTTTCAGCATGTGTCTCCTCAATTGCGCCCTTCGGGCGGACCAACGGGTGGAATCTCGATCTCCTCGATGGAGGCGAGCGGCGCAACGACGATCCGCTGCCCATCGAGCCTTGTCACTGCGACCGGAGCCACGTCGATCGATGCCAGCCTCTCGAGCGGCGCGACGCCCACTTCCGTCGCCGGCTCGCTCGGTGCGAGTCTGGAGACGCGCGCCACACGTGTCACGCTCGCCGACGCGGCGCGCATCGGCTCCATGGGATCTCGATTCAAGCCTCGCGGCAACGATGCAGGGATTGCCGGCACTGCCTGCGAAAGCGACGTCGAGCGGATAAATGGCAAACCGGTATCCGATGTGCGCCACCGACCCGCGATCACGAGTGTCAGCAGCGCGGCCGCGGCAAGCGGGACGAAGGTCCACCACAAAGGCCAGCGCCGCCGGGGTTCTGCGATACGCTCCAGCACGCGCGCGCGCAGATCCTCGCGCGAGTCGGCGTCGAGCATGGCGCTGACGACGGCATCGATCTCACGATCCAGGTCACCGCGCACGTTCGTAACCCATGGCCGTCAGCTTGTGCTTCAGCACTTTCCGCGCCTCGGAGACGCGCCATTTCACCGTTCCCACCGGGATGCTCAGCATCGACGCGATCTGCTCGTAGCTGTACTCGCCGGATCCCGCGAGGATCAGCGCGTCGCGCAGCTTCTTCGGAAGCGATGCGATCAAGGTCTGCAGCTGCGCGTGGAGCTCGCGACTCACCACGCGGTCTTCCTGCGACCGCTCCCGCGCCGGAACCGCAGCGAAGGCGTCCCACTCGGCGGGGTCGTCCGATTCGCGTGGGGCAATCGTCCGCTGCATCCATCTCGCGATGCTCTTGCGCCGATCGATGGCCTTCCGCCATGCGATCGCGAGCAGCCACGTACGGAACGCCGCGTCGCCGCGAAAGCTGCCCAGTTTGTAGTACGCCGTCACGAAGGCATCCTGCGTCACGTCCTCGGCATCGGCGGCGGATCCGAGCGCCGCCAGCGCGGCGCGAAAAACGGCCCGCCGGTTCCGGTCCACGAGCGCGCCAAATGCATCGGTATCTCCCGCTTGCGCCCGGCGCACCAGTTCGACTTCCACGCCGTCCGCGGCGTTGGTCGGCGTCACACAGGCTGTAGAGGGCGGCAGCGGCATGCCGGTTGGGAAAAGTAGAATGACTCGATGCTGAACGCCGAGACCTTGCTCACCCTCATCCGCGACAAGGTCGACCATCCCGCGACGGCCAGGGAGCTGCTTCAGAAGCTCCGTATTCCGCACGATCAGCGGTCGACCGTCAAGCGCCTGCTGAAAGGCCTCGTCCAGAGCGGTCAACTCATTCAGACGCGCGGCAGCCGCTTCGGCCTGCCCGATCGCATGAACCTCGTCGTCGGGCGCGTGCAGACGCACCCGCGCGGGTTCGGCTTCGTGATTCCCGACCGTCCGCTGGAGGGTGCCGCGGGCGATCTCTTCATCTCGGGCAACAACCTGAACCAGGCGATGCATGGCGATCGGGTGGTCGCTCGAATCGAGCACACCCGCGGCGACCGCGCCGAAGGGCGCATCCTCCGCATCCTCGAGCGTGGCGCCTCGACGATCGTCGGACGCTTCGACGTCGACGAATCCGGGATGGGCTTTCTGATTCCGTTCGACAGGCGCCTCATCATGGATGTCCTCATCCCCGACGGCGAACGCGAGGCGGCTGCGCCCGGCGACATGGTGGTCGTCGAGATCACGCGCTGGCCGACGCCGACCAGGAGCCCGATGGGACGCGTCGTCCACGTCCTGGGAGACATCGATGAGCCGGGCGTCGACACGGAGATCATCATCCGCAAGTACGGCATCCGCGATCAGCACAGCGAAGAAGCGATCGAGGAAGCCGCGCGTCTGGGGGCGGCGGTCCGCGAGAAGGACATCGCGGGCCGGACGGACTTCCGGTCCTGGACCACGGTGACGATCGATGGCGAGCACGCACGTGATTTCGACGATGCGATCACGATCGAGCGGCTGTCGAACGGCAATTACTGGCTTGGCGTGCACATCGCTGACGTGTCGCACTACGTACCCGAAGGCGGCGCGCTGGACGAGGAGGCGTACGAGCGGGGCACGTCCGTGTACTTCCCCGAACGCGCTGTCCACATGTTTCCCACGGAGCTCGCGACGGGGCTGTGCAGCCTCAACCCCAGCGTCGATCGGCTGGTGCAATCCTGCCTGATGGAAATCGATCGCCGCGGCGATGTCGTCCGC
>JAICSD010000053.1 GCA_025937075.1 Vicinamibacteria bacterium
AGACCAGGAGATCAGGAGATGGAGAAAACCAGGGATAGGAAACATACTTACTCGTGATCTCCTTATCTCTTGTAGATTGCCTCCTGAGCTCCTGATCTCCTGTTGAACCATGACGACCCGCGCCTCGATTCAGGCAGCTTCCTCGATCGCGGCGCGGTTCGGCGCGTTCGTGCTCGAACGCTATCCTTTTGCGCACGCCGCCGCACTTGCCGCAATCGAGGGCGTCGATCCGAAAGGGTTCGCCACGCCTGAGGCGATCGAAGGCGCACGTGCGAAGGTGCCTGCCGAACTGCGCCGCCGTTTGTCCGGCGTTGCGGCCGGCCTGCCAGAGACGACGCCGGGCGTGCCGGCGGGCGACCGATGGATGGCGGCGGTCGACGAGATCGTCGACGCGTGCGATGGTTTTCTCCGGCGCGCCGCGATTGAAGCCTCACTCACGAAAGAAGAACGCATAGAAATCCTGCGCGGCATGGTGTTGACGCGCGCCACGGACAACCGCCTCAAGACGCTGTTCACCGGCGGCGAAGTCCGCTACGGCGATGCGGCGTTCCAGGGGAAAGGCTTTCGCTCGCTGGGGCAGGAGGCGGTCTACGCGGCAGCGATCCGTCTGCGCCGCGGACGCGAATATCGAGACGAACACGGCTGGCAGGGCGATGTGGTGGCGCCGATGATTCGCGATCTGGGGGTCACGCTCGCGATGCGGCGCGACCCGGAGATGGTGCGCTTGGTGCTCTCGGCACAGATGGGCAAGGCCGGCCCGCCGATGAACGGACGCGATCTTCACGTCGGCGACTTCGATTCGGGGATTCTGCCCGCGACCGCGCCCCTCGGGGTGGGCTCGCTGACCATTGCCGGACTGGCGATGGCGTTCGCGCGGGAGGGCGGCGGTCGCGTGGCCCTGTCGTTTATCGGCGAAGGAGGCTCCTCGCTCGGCGAATGGCACGAAGCAATCAACGTCTGCAGCGCGCGCCGCCTCCCCGCGGTGTTCTGCGTGCAGAACAACCAGACGGCGCTCTCGACGCCGGTGCGCGATCAGTCCGCCGTGCGCGTGTTTGCCGACAAGGCGGCGGGCTATGGCATCCCGGGCATCACGATCGACGGGACCGACCCCGACGCGATTGGGGCGGCATTCGCCTGGGCCGTCGAGCGGGCCCGAGAGGGTCGCGGTCCCACCCTGATCGAGCTCGTATCCATGCGGATGTGCGGTCACGCGCACCACGACGACATGTTGTATCTCGGCCGCGATCCGGTACCGTCGTGGCAGTACCCGCAGGCAACCGAGCAGGGCTACGTGAATCGCGAGTTGTACGCCTACTGGTCGGCGCGCGATCCGCTCGCGACCTACGCGGCACGTCTGCAGGCGGACGGGGCGATCGGGCGCGGCGATCTCGACGAGATCAAGCGCCAGATGGAAGCCTTCGTCGAAGAGCAGGCGCGTGCCGTGATCGACGCGCCATGGCCCGACGCCGCTTCAGCCGGCTCCGGCGTGCTGGCGGACACGCCGGCACGGCCGCGGATCGAGGTTCTCGATCCGCGCATCCGCGATGCACACGAAGAGTCCACGCTTCCGCCGGTCGAGCCGCTGGGCGCTCACGATCCGCTCGGAAGCACGTTCCTCGAAGCGATCGCGGCAGGGATCGCCGACGCGCTTCGGGCCGATCCGCGCGTGTTCGTCTTCGGCGAGGACGTCGGCGGCCGGTACGGAAACGCCTTTCTGCTGCTCAGGCCGCTGCTGAAGGAGTTCGGCGACCGCATCATCAATGCGCCGCTCGCGGAAGGAGCCGTGATTGGGGTCTGTGTCGGCGCGGCACTGGCCGGACAGCGGCCGATCGGTGAGATGCAGTTCAACGACTTCGTCGCGACGGGGTTCAACCAGCTCGTCAACAACGCCGCGAAGATTCGGTACCGATGGGGCGGATCCGTCCCCATGGTGCTGCGGATGCCGTGGGGCGGCCTGCGGCACGCGGGCCCGTATCACAGTCAGAACACGGAGGCGTGGTTCTACCGCACGCCCGGGCTGAAGATCGTCGCGCCGTCCACCCCGCTCGATGCCCGCGCGCTGTTCGCGAGCGCCGTAGCCGATGCCGATCCCGTCCTGTACTACGAGCACATCGCGCTCTATCGCGATCCGCGCGTGAAGCAGCAGCTCTCGACGGCGCCGCCGGCGCCGGTGACGATTGGCACGGCAGCCCTTCGCCGCCCTGGCGCTGATCTCGGCATCATTTCGTACGGCGCCTACGTGCATTCCGTGCTCGCAGTTGCCGAGCGGCTCGCGGCGGACGGCATCGAGGCTGCGGTGCTGGATCTCCGCACGCTGCAGCCGCTCGACAGGCGGGCCATCATTGCGCTTGCGAGGCATTGCAGCCGGATCCTGATCGTCCACGAGGACACGCGGACGGGAAGCATCGGCGAGAGCGTTGCCGCAATCATCCAGGAGGAAGCGTTCGAGTTCCTCGATGCGCCGGTTCGAATCCTCGGCGCGCTCGACACACCCGTGCCGTACTCGCCGCCGCTCGAGGCGGTGTTCCTTCCGTCGAACGACGAGATCGAGCGCGCCGCGCGGCTCCTGGCTGCCTATTGATCCGGCGTGCCTGAACTCCCGGACATCGAGCTGTACCTGAGCGCGCTTCGCCCGCGCGTAGCCGGTCGCGAGCTGCAGCGCGTCCGTCTCGCGAGCCCGTTCTTCGTTCGCACGGTCGATCCGCCGCCGTCGGAGCTGCATGGACGGCGTGTCGTGGCGCTCCGCCGCATGGGCAAGCGCATCGTGTGGGGCTTCGACGACGACCTCTTCGCCGTTTTTCACCTGATGATCGCCGGCCGCCTTCGGTGGCGCGACCCCGGGGCGGCAATTCCAGGCAAGGTGGGGCTGGCCGCCTTCGATTTCGACGAGGGCGCCATCCTCGTCACGGAGGCGGGCTCGCGCAAGCAAGCGTCGCTTCACGTCGTGCGCGGCACGGACGCGCTCGCGGCGCTCGATCCGGGAGGCGTCGAAGTCTCATGCCTCCGCGAAGAGGAGTTCGGCGAGCTGCTGCGCCGCGAGAACCACACCCTGAAGCGCGCGCTGACGGATCCGCACGTGTTCAGCGGCATCGGCAACGCCTACTCCGACGAGATCCTCCATCGCGCGGCGCTCTCGCCGTTGACGTTGACGCAAGCCTTGAGCGGCGAGGAAGTCGCGCGGCTGTTTGCGTCGACGCGCGCGGTTCTGGACGAGTGGACGAAGACACTGATTGCGGAGACGGGCAACGGTTTTCCCGACAAGGTGACGGCGTTTCGTCCGGGAATGGCGGTCCACGGGCGCTACGGCCGGCCGTGCCCGCGCTGCGGAACGCCCGTGCAGCGGATCGTGTACGCCCGCAACGAAGCGAACTACTGTCCCACGTGCCAGACGGACGGCCGGCTGCTGGCCGATCGTGCGCTTTCACGCCTCCTGCGCGAGGACTGGCCGCGCACCCTCGACGAGCTCGAGTCTTCGCGCCGCCGCCGCTGACACACCCGGCGGCAGCAGCGTCGGACAGGAGTCCAGGAGTTCAGGAGCCAAAAAGGCTTTCAGTCTCTTTGTGTCCAATTCGATGCATCGCGATGTGTCGCCATTGACACAAGCTCTGCCGCGCGCGATAATGAGCGCATCTCCCCACAGCTCTGTCTGACCTCCAGGTGAGCCGCCTGTGACTCACAGGGCGAAGCCTCGCCCTCGCTCCCGTCCGTCCCGTCCTTCCATGCAGACGATGGCTTCGGCGCGCGTGGCGCTGTGGGCAGAGCCCGATCCGGCAGTTCCTGCGGCGCTTGCCGGCGATTCCGGCGCGATCAGGGCCGCGCGCGCAGCGCTGGCGTCCTCCCGGGCGGGCGGGCTCCTGATTCTGGCGGAGGAAGGCCTCGATGCCGCCGGCGCGGCGCACTTCGCGCACGACGCCGCGGGCGGGACCGGACCGTTCGTGCGGGTGGATTGCGCACAGCCGGACGCCGCGGCTCTCGAGCGCGCGCTGTTCGGAACACGCAGCCGGGCCAAGGCCGCCGATCTCGACACGCTCGGGACCACCGCGGCGCTCGTCCTTGCACGACGCGGCACACTCTTTCTGCAGCACGTCGGCGACCTGCCCGCGCACCTGCAGCGCCGGCTCGCTCGCGTGCTCCGCGACGGCGAAGCGCGGCTCGCCGGACGCGATCGCGTCGCGGTGACCGCGCGCGTCATCGCGTCCGCGTCGCCGGCGATCGCCGCCGATGCCCGCGGCGGACGCTTCCGTCCCGATCTGCTGCGGCGCTTCACGCGGCACGTGACGATCCCGCCGCTCAGGACCCGCCCCGAGGACTTCACGTCGATCGTGCAGCGGATTGCGGCCGATATCGCGGCCTCGGAACGCCGCCCCGCCCCCGGCTTTACCCAACCCGCTCTGACCGCGCTCTCCGCCCTTCCCTGGAGAGGGAACGTCGCGGAGCTGCGGACCGTTCTGTTGCGGATCGTTCGCGGCCTGACGGGATCGATAGTCCGGCAGGAGGACGTGCTGCCGACGCTTCCCGTCGAGCGACTCGTTGGCCGCGCTGCATCCATGCTGACGCTGCGGGACGCACGCCGGCAGTTCGAACGGCAGTACATCGCCACAGTCCTGGAGCAGCACGAATGGCGCATGAGCGATGCGGCGAAGGCGCTCGGGATCGAACGCGCGAATCTCTACCGGAAGACCCGGCAGCTCGGGATCTCCCGAGGAGGGAAGGAGCGACCGCGATGACGCGCGTCGTGTTCCGCGGTGGCGCGCTGACGCTGGCGCTCGCAGCCCTCTCACCGGTACTCGCGCAGGCGCAGACGCCCACGGACGATCCGCTCGAGAGAGCGATGATCCGCGTCGGCCCCGTGGGGATCAATCCGTCGATTACGCTCCGGAACATGGGCGTGGACGACAACGTCTTCAACGATCCCGAGAACCCGAAGTCCGATTTCACCCTCACCGTCACGCCAAAGGCGGAGGTGCTGTTCCGGCCGCGCCGGCTGCATCTGGCGTATACCACCTCCACCGATTACGTTTACTACCGCGATTATGCGAGCGAGCGCGGCACGAACCAGGCCTCGCAGGTCCGGGCGGAATTCGATCTCGGACGGTTTCAGCCGTATGCCGCCGCCGGCGGAGCGAGCACGCGCGAGCGCTACAACCAGGAAGTCGACGCGCGCGCGCGGCATCACGATCGGACGTACGCCGCGGGGTTGGGTCTGCGGCTCGCGTCGCGGACGACCGTCTCGGCGGCGGCGCGGCGCACCACGGTTGCATTCGACGAGGGGAGCGCGTTTCGCGGCGAAGACCTGGCGCGGGCATTCAACAGCACGATCAACGCGGTTGAAGGGACCTTCGGACTGCAGCTGACGCCGCTGACGGGAGTAAGCTTCGTCGTCACGCGCGAGCAACAGCGCTTCGATCTCGATCCCGATCGCGATTCCGACACGACGCGCATCACGCCAACGGTCACCTTCAGCCCTGGCGCGTTGTTCAATGGATCGGCGGCGGTCGGGTACCGCCGGTTCAATGGCCGATCGACATCGCTTCCGGACTTCAGCGGTCTCGTGGCGGTCGTGAACCTCAGCGCGACCATTCTCGGCCGCAACCGCCTGGACACCACCTTCTCCAGGGACGTGCGGTACTCGTACGAGCAGGACGTGCCGTACTATCTCGCCACCGGCGCGACGGCGACGTTGACAACGCTGATTGGCGGACCGTTCGACGTGAGGATCACGGGCGGCCGCCAGGGTCTCGACTACAGGGCGTCCAACGCGTCCGACACGCGCGCGTCGAGGGACACCTACGCCTCGTACGGCGGCGGGATCGGATACCGGCTGCGGCAGCGGATGCGCCTCGGCCTCGATGCCGAGTGGGCGCGCCGGAGCTCGGACCGGACCACCACTCGCGAATTCCACAATCGCCGGATCTTTGCCTCGCTCACCTGGGGGACGCGATGACGTTCGTGTGCACGATGATGTTCGCCGTCACGCTCGGCCTGCAGGCGCCCGCTGCCCCTTCTCCCGCCCGCACCGAATACATCGTCGGGCCGCAGGACGTGTTGAAGGTGACGGTGTTCGGCGTCGCAGAGCTGACGCGCGACGTGACGGTCGATGCGGACGGCACGTTCGACTTTCCGCTGATAGGGAAGGTGAGGGCCGCAGGCCTCAGTGTCCGCGCGATTGAGTCGGATCTGAAGGATCGCCTGTCGAAGGGATTTCTCGTCAATCCAAACGTCAACGTGGGTGTTGGCGCGTACCGATCTCAGATCGTCTACGTGTTGGGAGAGGTCAGGTCGCCCGGGCGCCTGACGCTCGCGGGCAACGCCTCGATCATGAGCGCGCTCGCGGAGGCAGGCTTCACGACGAATGCCGGCTCGTACGTGATCCTCTCGCATCGTCCGTCTGGCGGCGGCGCCTCGGAGGGTCCGGTCCTGCCGTCGGATGCATCCGGCGGGCAGGTGAGGATCAGCCGCAGGGATCTCGAGATGGGACGGGCAATGGACGTCCACCTCCAGGACGGTGACACGATCTTCGTCCCGAAGGCCGAGACCTTCTTCATCAGCGGGTTCGTGCGATCGCCTGGATCGTACGCGATCGATGGCGACCTCAACGTGCTGCAGGCGCTGGCGCTCGCGGGCGGCGCGACGGAGCAGGCCGCACAGAATCGGATCACGATCGATCGCGTCGTCGATGGAAAGCTGACGCACGTCAAGATCACGGCGCTCACGGATCCGATACGGCCAGGGGACACGATCATCGTCCCCCGCCGATTCTTCTGAGTCGTTCACATGCGAGTTCTGCACGTCGCGGCAGGCAACCTGTACGGCGGCGTGGAGCGGATCCTCGTCGAGATCGCGCGTGCACGTCCATTCTCCGTCCACGAGTTCGCGATCTGCTTCGACGGGCGTCTACACGACGAGCTGCGCGGTGCAGGCGCATCGCCGGAGCGACTTGGTCCCGTGCGCTTCAGTCGCCCCGTTACGTTGTGGCGGGCTCGCCGAAACCTTCGAGCGGCGCTCGCCGCCCGAGCGTTCGATACGGTCGTCTGCCATTCGCCATGGGCTTACGCGCTCGCGTCGCCTCAATTGTCCTCGTCCATGTGCCGGGTTCTGTGGGCGCACGACATACTCGATGGAACGCACTGGACCGAGCGCCGTATCGCGCGCACACCGCCGGATCTCATCGTCTGTAACAGCCGAACGACGGCGGACGGACTGCGCCGCTGGGCCGGATCGGTGCCGCTCGCAGTCGTTCACCCGCCGGTCGCCCCGAACCGGTATCCGCAGGCGGAACGAGATCGGGTTCGCGCGGAGCTCGGGATCGATCGCGGCACGACCGTCATCCTGATCGCCAGCCGGTTCGAGCGATGGAAGGGACATGTCGCTCTGCTGAACGCTGTGCCGCAGTTGAAGGGGGAGTGGAAGCTGTGGATTGCGGGCAATCCACAACGCGGCTCAGAGGAAGCGCTGGAGAGAGACCTGCGCGCGATGTGTGCCGCCAGCGCGCTCGAGACGCACGTCGCGTTTCTTGGCGAGCGGAGGGACGTGGCGCGCCTCCTGCGCGGCGCGGACGTTCTGTGCCAGCCCAACATCGCGCCCGAACCGTTCGGAGTCGTGTTCGCCGAGGCGCTGTACGCGGGCGTACCCGTCGTGACCAGCGATGCGGGCGGAGCGCGCGAGATCGTCAATCGCGCCTGTGGGGTGCTGGTCCCGATGGGTGACGAACAATCGCTGATGATGGCGCTGCAGAGGCTGATCGACGATCCGGCCCTGCGCGCACGTCTTGGATCGGCCGGGCCGGCGCGCGCAGAGTCGATCTGTTCCCCTGTCGCGCAGATCGCGCGCTTCGAAGCCGCGCTCGCCAGCGCGTCGCGGCCAGCGGCGGTTCCATGATCGCGGATCTCGTTGCACCGGCGGTCGAATCCCGCGCGCGTCTGAGCCTTGGACGTGCCGACGAAGCCGTCCACATGATGGTTGCGCGCATCTTCGAGCGAACGTCCGCGAGTGGTCTCCTCGTCGATGTGGGGTGCGGCCGCGGAAGCTTGTGGCGCTTCTCCCGCGACAGATTCTCGCGGTGCATTGGTGTCGACGCGGTGCGCTATGACGGGCTGCCGCACGAAGTCGAGTTTCATCGTGCTGACCTCGACGCGCCGCTTCCGCTGTCGGACGCCTGCGCGGACGCGGTCGCGGCAGCGGAAGTGATCGAACATCTGGAGAACCCGCGCGCCTTCTGCCGCGAGCTTGCGCGAATCACCCGCCCCGGCGGATGGATTGCCGTAACCACGCCGAACCAGGCGAGCGCGCTGTCGATGCTCACGCTGCTGTTCAAGCAGCGATTCGCCGCGTTTCAGGAGCGCGACTACCCTGCGCACCTGACGGCATTGCTCCCGATCGATCTTCAGCGAATCGCGGCGGAGTGCGGGCTTCAGCAGATCGGGGTCGAGTACAGCTGCGAGGGACGTGTGCCGGCGACGGCGACCCACTATCCGCGAGCGCTTGCCTCGGCGTGGCCACGATGGCTCTCGGACAATGTCGCGGTGTTCGGGCAGCGATGACGATCGCATTCCTCAGCGTCTCGGCGGAGATGGGCGGATCCGAGGTCTGCCTGCTCCAGCTCGTACGCGGCATTCGCCGTACTGAGCCGAGCTGGCAACTGAGAGTGGTCGTGCCGCGCGAGGGAGCCCTCGCCGCGCGCGCACGGGATCTCGGTGCCGACGTCCGCATTCTGCCGCTTCCCGCATCGCTGGCGAGGCTCGGCGAATCCGGCGTCCGAACAGGTGCGGCGCTCGCGCGCACCGGTGTGAGCTTCGTCGCGGCCGCAACGAGCATGGGCAGCTATCGCCGCAGCCTCGCGCAGCTTCTGACGGATGTCGGCGCAGATCTGGTCCACACCAACGGATTCAAGCTGCACGTCCTTGGCGCCCGCGCCGCGAGCGCCGGCACGCCGGTCGTCTGGCACGTGCACGAGTACGTGAGCCCGCGTCCGATCACGCGGGTGCTCCTGAAGCGTCACGCGGCTCGCGCCTCCGTTGTCGTCGCCAATTCGCGGAGCGTCGAGCACGATCTTCGCAGCGTGCTTGGCACGGATACGACAGTCAGGACGATTTACAACGCCGTCGATCTCGACGAGTTCTCCCCGCAGGGTCACGTAGTGGACCTCGACGAGCTCGCCGGCCTTGCACCGGCGCCGCCGGGCACGATCCGCATCGGGCTCCTCGCGACGTTCGGACGCTGGAAGGGCCACGCTCCGTTCCTGCGCGCCATCCGGCAGTTGAACACGCGCGTCCCGGTTCGTGCCTACATCATCGGTGCGCCGCTCTATGACACGGCCGGAAGTCAGTACACGCTCGCCGAGCTCCGGCAACTCGCGGCGGATCTTGGTCTGGCCGGGCGCGTGGGCTTCACCGGTTTCATCGATCGTCCCGCCGCCGCTCTCCGCGCGCTCGACGTTGCCGTTCACGCGAGCATCCAGCCGGAACCGTTCGGGCTCGTCATTGCGGAAGCGATGGCCTGCGGGCGCGCGGTCGTCGTCAGCATGGCCGGAGGCGCGGCGGAGCTCGTTCGCGACGGCATCGACGCACTCACGCATCGGCCCGGCGACGTGGATGCGCTGGCAGCGGCGATTCAGCAATGCGCGGAAGGCGCCGAGTTGCGCCGGCGCCTTGGCCATGCCGCGCGTCGATCCGCAATGAGCCGGTTCGATGCCGCAGCGTTCACGGCGGATTTCGTCGATCTGTACCGCCGCGTCGGACCCATGGCAGCTTCCCTGACGTGAACGTATCCACACACGCGGCATCGGCAGACGTGCGGGTGAGCGCGCCGGTCCTGCACGCGCGGTGGGGATTTCCCGAGCTGTTCGTCATCAGCCAGACGGCGCTGCCCGCCCTGCTGTTCCTGCCGGGGACGCAGCCATTCCGACTGCCGATTCGCGTCTCCGCGTTTGCGATCAGCCTCGCCGCGTTTGCCTGGTGGCAGATCGAATCCACCGTCCGCGTTCCCGCGTCACGCGCACAGAGCTGGCTCGTGGCCGTCATGGCGCTGCTCGCCCTCATGCTCTTCCACCCGCAGACGACGACGCTGGTGGGAGGTATGGCGCATGGAGCGGTGTACTTCGCCGTGATGGCGCCGGTGTTCTGGGCGCCCGGCCTCGTGCGCACGCCGGAGCGGCTCGCGCGCGTGATGTGGCTGCTGTTGATTTGCTCCGGCGTCAACGCCCTCATCGGCGTGCTGCAGGTCTATGACCCTGCCAGATGGCTTCCGGCGGAGTTCTCGCGCGTGCTGACGGAGGACCCGACGCTCGGTCTCGCGCCGCTGACCTTCATCGGCCCGGACGGCCGCCGGATCGTCAGGCCGCCGGGCCTCTTCGATACCCCAGGCGCCGTGGCGGGTCCCGGCATGTCGGCTGCGCTTCTCGGCCTGGTGTTCGCGACGAGCGCGATTCCCGCGTGGAAGCGCAGCTTGTCGCTTGCGTTCGCGGGCGCTGGGCTTGCGGCCATCTATCTGAGCCAGGTACGCATCAGCCTCGTCATGACAGCCGTGATGATGGCGTGTTACGTAATCATCACGGCGCGTCAGGGGCGCTGCGGCCGCGCCACGAAGTTCGGCATTCTCGCTGGCGGGATCATCATCGGCAGCTTCACCGTGGCGCTTGCCCTCGGCGGGACGAGCGTTCACGACCGCGTGATGACGCTGTTCGTCACGGATCCGCTCAGCGTGTACCAGAGCGCGCGCGGAACACAGTTGACGATCACGTTCCGCGATCTGCTGTTCGAGCATCCGTTCGGCGCCGGGCTCGCGCGGTGGGGCATGGCCGCGAGCTATTTCGGCTTCTTCACGATCGACACGCCGGCGCTGTGGGCCGAGATCCAGTTCACTGCCTGGATGATCGACGGCGGCGTTCTGCTGATCGTCCTCTACTGCGGCGCGCTCATCGTGACCGCGCTGTCACAGTACCGCGCAGCGATGATGCTGCAGTACCCGAAGCTCGCCACGTGCGCGTCGGTGGTGATGAGCACCAACATGGGGGTCGCGGCGCTCATCTTCAGCTTCACGCCGTTCAACACGCAGATCGGCCTGCAGTACTGGTTCCTCGCAGGGGCGCTGCACGGTGTCGCGAGCAGTCATGGGACCGAAGGCGCATGAGGCCCTGGCTCATTGCGTCCGGCGATTTCACGACAGCGGGCGGCATGGATCGCGCGAACCATGGTCTCGCATCGTACCTCGCACGGACCGGACGTCCGGTGCATCTCGTGGCGCACCGCGTCGCATCCGATCTTGCGGGGCAGCGAGGGATACGCGTCCACGCGGTTGCGAGGCCGTTCGGTGCGCATCTCATTGGCGCGCCGCTCCTTTCACGCGCCGCGCAGCGTGTGTCGCGGTCGCTCGATCACGGCGCATGCCGGCTCGCCAACGGCGGGAACACCGCGCTGCCCGGCGCGACCTGGATTCATTACCTCCACGCCGCGCATGCGCCGTCGGTGAACGGTTCGCTCCGGACGAGCGTTGCGGCCCGCGCGGGCCGGCACTATCACCTGAGATGCGAGCGGAAGGCGATCGAGCGCGCAGACGTCATCATTTGTAACAGCGCGCGGACGGCTGCGGACGTGAAGGAGCATTACCGCGTTCCCGACTCGCGCCTCCGCATCATCTACTACGGCGTGGATGCGGAGCGATTCCGGGCGGCAACGCCGGTGGAGCGCGCCGCCGCGCGCCAGGCGTTTGGAATCGCCGCCGATCGCTACGCGGCCGTATTCGCGGGCGCGCTTGGCGATCGGCGCAAAGGCTTCGACCTGCTGTTCGACGCCTGGCAGTCACTGCACCGGGATCCTGCGTGGAACGTCGATCTGCTCGTCGTCGGCGCCGGCGGCGAGCAGACGTCGTGGATGGAGCGGGCGCGGCACGCGGGTCTCGACGGTTCGATCAGGTTCCTCGGCTTTCGGAACGACATGGCCGCGCTGTTCGCCGCGGCCGATGTCGTCGTTCACCCGGCGCGGTACGAGGCGTACGGGCTTGCCGTCCACGAAGCGATCTGCCGCAGCGTACCGGCACTCGTCGGGGCCGGCGCTGGTATCGCCGAGCGCTACCCGCGCGAGCTTGGCGGGCTCGTCCTGGCCGATCCTCTTTCGTCGCAGGCGCTCGTGACCAGCCTTCGCGCGTGGCGTGCGAACGCCACCGAATGGCGTAAGCGCGTCGGGTTGTTTGCCGCACGGCTCGCGTCGAGATCGTGGGACCAGATGGCCGCCGAGATTACCGCCGCGATCGAATCGTGACGGCTCCGTTCACGCCCGTGTCCGAGTGTTGGATCTGCGGCGGGACCGCGCTCACTCGCCTGCACGACGCGTCGTTCGAGCTTGGGGACTATCGAACGCAGGATCCCGAACTGGCGGCGTATTCGGGGGATTCGGTTGCAATCGTGCGGTGTGACGCATGCGGTTTCGCGCAGCCGGCCGAGCTTCCTGCGCTGTCGCGGTATTTCGAGCGGCTCTACGATCAGCGCTGGTCTCGGGAATGGATCCAGCATGAGCACGAGGCGACCTACAAGGACCTGATCTTCGCGGACGTGATCCGGGAGCTCGGGACGAGAGTGCAGAAGCCGCGCCCGCGGCTGCTCGATATCGGATCGCACGCCGGCCGGTTTCTCGTGCTCGCGCGGCGCGCCGGCTGGGAGGTGGCAGGCCTCGAGCTCAATCCGAGCACTGCCGCGTTTGCGGCCGCAGCATCCGGTGCGCCGATTCATCACGGCAGCATTCACGCGTTCGAAGCGGAACGCGACCGTTTCGACGCCATCACGATGACCGACGTTCTCGAGCACGTGCCCGAGCCGCGCACGATTCTTCGGAGGGCTCGAGCGTTGCTCGCGCCGCACGGATGGCTTGCCGTCAAGGTCCCGAACGCGCCGGCGCAGCGGCTGAAGGAGAGCGCCAGGGCACGCCTCCGCCAGGCATATCGTCCGACGCTCGCGGACAACCTGGTCCACGTGAACCACTTCTGTCCGACATCGCTCCGGGCGGCCCTCGCGCGCGAAGGGTTCGAGCACATCGTCATTGCCGCGGGCGCTCCCGAGCTGCCGCCGAACGGCACGCTTGCGGCGCTCACCGACCGTGCCGCGCGACTCGCAGCGTTTCGGACAGCGCGACTCTTGCCGGGCGGGATCCACACGCCGCTCGCGTTCAATCTGCAGGCCTACGCCAGACGGGCCACGGACGACGCGGAGGCGAGTTGACGCATCATACGGCGCCGCTGCTGTCGGTCGTCATGCCGACGTTCAACAACGAAGCCGTGCTCCGCGTAGCGGTCGAGGGATGGCGCTGCCTAGGCGGCGACGCGATCGAGCTGATCGTGATCGAGGACGGCTGCCGCGATGGAACCGCCGCGTTCCTCGAACGTGAAGCTGCCACAGCGTGGGGCCGAACGCACCTGCGCTGGATCCAGGAGGACGATGCCCACGAGCTGCGATGCACGAATCGCGGGCTCGCCGCTGCAGGCGGGCCGCTGGTCGCGGCATGGCAGGATGACATGTTCCTGCAGGCGCCGTGGCTCGTCCCGGAGCTGATCGCGAACTTCGATGCGTACCCGGAGCTCGGGATGTTGAGCTTGAGCCGTGGGCTCAATTGCCTCCCATGCGGCGATCCGATTGAGCGCTGGGAGGATCTCTGCGACTGGCGGCGGCTGCAGAGCACGATAGGACACGGTCCCGGCAACTGGGTGCGGCTTCAGGAAGTGGACGCGGTGATCCGTCCATGGGTCGTGAGGCGCGCCTGTCTCGATCGCGTCGGCTTGCTCGACGAAGCGTTCCGTCCGACGGAGTGGGACGAAGCGGATCTCGCGTTTCGAATCAGACGAGCGGGCTGGCGAGTAGCGACGTGCGGCTACGAACGGCTCGGGGCGTACTTCCATCGCGGCAGCGCCACACTCGGCACCCCGTCGCGCGCGTACCTCGATCGCGTGCTCGCAAACGGACGTCTGTTTCACCAGCGCTGGGACGACGAGATCTCGCGGATGCATGCGCGGCCGCGCCACACGTGGCGTCGGCAGGCCACGCCAGCGGGCTGGGCCGCCACGATGGTGCAATCCGTTCGAGCCGGCGCGAGACGCGCGCTGGGAGCCGCATGAGCAGGACCGCGCGCGCATCGGTGAGCGCCGCGTTCAGCTACGTGCAGTTCGGCGCTGCGCTCGTCGCGGGGCTTTGGGTGGTGCCGTTCACGCTCGGGCACGTGGGCGCGCGGCTCTACGGCTTGTGGCTCGCGTCCGGAGAGCTCCTCGCGTACGCCGGCTTGAGCGAGCTTGGTGTCCTCGTCACGCTCCCGTGGCTGATTGCCGAATCGGACGGGCGACAGGATCGCTCGCGCATGCGCCACCTCGTGAGCACCGCGGTGTCGGCTGCGCTGCTGACGACGATCGTCTACGTCCTCTTTGTGCTGGGTGTCTGGGCGTTCCTGCCGCGAATGCTGCACCTCGCCTCGTCGGAGCGACCGCTCGTCATCGGTCCCATCCTGCTGATTGCCGCCGCCGGGTGCATCGCGCAGCCCTTGCGCGTATTCGGCGCGGTGCTCGCCGGACTGCAGGACGTGCGCTTCAACGGCCTGCTGAGCCTCACGAACTGGACGCTTGGATTCGTGCTCACCGTGCTGCTCCTCCAGCACGGCTATGGTCTGTATGCCCTGGCGATTGCGGCTGCGGCACCCGCGACCGTCAGTGGTTTCTGGAGCATCGCGCGCGTCGCCTTCATTGCTCCAGACCTGCTGCGCGGATGGCCGCGTCCTTCGTGGAACGACATGCGCGTTCTTTACGTGGAAGGACTCGGGACATGGATAGGCGGGTGGGGCTGGCGGCTGATTGCGGCCAGCGATGGCCTGGTGCTCGCGGCACTGGGGCGTCCCGCGCAGGTGGCGGCGCTCGCCTGCACGCACAAGCTCGCGCAGGCGCTCGTGCAGCTCTCGTGGATTCCGTGCGACAACGGGCTCGTCGGGCTCGCGCAGCTTGCGGGAGAGCAGCACAGAGAACGCCTTCGCGACGCGATCGTCGTCATGG
>JAICSD010000470.1 GCA_025937075.1 Vicinamibacteria bacterium
GCTCGGCGTTGGCGAGACCGCTCGCGATCTGCTGCCGCCGCGCGTCGAGGATTCGCAGGATCGGCTTGTACGCCAGGGCGTACAGCACGGCGCAGACAATGGCGAAGCTCGCGCTCTGCGCGAGCAAGTGCGGCCAGTCGACGCCGAACGTGCGGGCGACTTCGCCAATCTGCCCGCCCTGTCCGGCCGCTGCCTGTAGCGCAACCAGCATGATCCAACCCCGTGTCCTTTCTCACCGCGGCACGCCCACGCACCCTCGCCCGCCCGCGCACCCGCATTCGCTACCGCACCAGGAAGAGTGCGTAGAACACGATCGCCTCCGCGAATGCGATCGCGAGGATCGCCTGCACCATGATCTTGGTGGCCGCTCCCGGATTGCGGCCGACCGCGGCCGACGCGCCCTGGCCGATGAGGCCCACGCCGATCGCCGCGCCGAGCGCTGCAAGACCCACGTGGATGCTGCCGAAAAATGATCCCGTCATCTGCGTGTCCTTTCTGTTCCAATCGTCGAGCGTCTCGACCCGTCGTCAAGCCGTCCGGCTCACCCGTGCGCGGCAGACGGCCCTGCCTCCTCATGCTGACAAATGAGCAGCGTGAACACCGCGGTCAGGAGCATGAACACCATCGCCTGCACCAAGCCGACCAGCAGCTCCATGAAGTAGAACGGCACCGGCAGCAGCCATCCGAGGCCCGGCACGATCGTAGCCATCGTCTCGAGCATGTTCTCGCCGGCGAAGATGTTTCCGTAGAGACGAAAGCTGAGTGATACGGGACGAAAGAGGATCGAGACGATTTCGAGGAGTCCGGCAGCGAGAAAGACGACGGCGAGCAACGGCTTCATCAAGCCGGTCGTCTCGCCCTTGGGCGCGAACAGCTCCTTCGCCATGCCGCGTACGCCGACTTCCTGCACAGCCCAGACGATCCAGCACGCGAAGAAGATCAGCGCCATCGCGAGCGTCAGGTTGAGATCCGCGTTCGCGCCGCGCAGCAGCGGCCGATCGATGGCGAAGCCGTGCGCGGTCTGGTGCCCCCATCCGATGGTGCCCACACCCGGCACGAGGCTGATCCAGTTGGCAGCGAGGATGAAGATGAAGATTGTCGCGAAGAACCAGAACGTCCGCTCCACGAGGTGGTGGCCGATGATGCTTTCGAGCAGGTTGTAGACGCTCTCCACCAGCCACTCGAGGAGGTTCTGGGCGCCGCCCGGCACTTGCGACATGTTCCGGGTGGCGGCCTGGGCGAACACGATCAAGCCCACCGCGACGATCCACGTCACGACCATGGAGTTCGTGATGGGGAACCCGAACGGCCGCGCGATGTCCAGCGCGCTTTGCGAGACACCGTGCCCGACCGGCTCCTCGAGCGCGAGGACCAGTGTTCCGAACGCCTGGAATTCCATGCCGCCAGGGAGCGGGAGCACGCCGCGTGCCACGGCACGCGGCGCCGCGAACGAAGGACGGTGGTTGCCTGCGCGCTCGACGCTCAGTGCCTGCAGATTCCGCACGCGCAAACGCCCTCCGGCATTCCGTGCCGGCTACGCGATGTTGGAGGGCTCAACCGGGCCCGACGCCAGCGATCGCAGCGATTCCGCCTTGCCGCGCGCGGTGCGGGGCCGCCGGGCCCGCGTCGACATGGAACACCTGCTGCAAGACGATCGCTTGCGTGTCGAAGCGTAGCGTTGCGCGCGCGAGAGGACGATGAAACGAGCCAAATACGAAAAAGAGCTGCAGCGCCTGCAGGTGCGTCTGTGTCATCTACAGGCATGGGTCAGAGAGAAGGGCCTCAGGGTCGTGATCGTGTTCGAAGGCCGGGATGGTGCGGGCAAGGGAGGCACCATTCGCGCACTCACCGAACGCCTCAGCCCGCGCGTGTTCCGGGTGGTCGCGCTGCCCGCGCCGTCAGACCGCGAGAAGAGCCAGGTCTACATGCAGCGCTACCTGCAGCACTTCCCCTCGCGCGGCGAAGTCGTGATCTTCGACCGGAGCTGGTACAACCGAGCCGGCGTCGAGCACGTGATGGGCTTCTGCACACCCAAGCAGCACAAGCGGTTCCTCCAGATATGCCCGGAGATCGAGAAGTTCCTCGTGGACGGCGGGACCACGCTGATCAAGTACTGGCTGGAAGTCAGCAACGACGAGCAGAAGCGCCGCTTCGAAGCGCGGATCGAGGATCCGTTGCGCCAGTGGAAGCTGAGCCCGATGGACCTGCCGTCGCGCAAGCGCTGGTACGACTACTCGCGGGCCCGCGACATGATGCTGAAGGCAACCGACACCACGTTCGCGCCCTGGTACATCGTCCGCACCGATGACAAGCGCACGGCGCGGCTCAATACCATCGCCCACCTCCTCTCGCTCATTCCGCACAAGAACATGTCGAATGGCAACAAGGTGAAGCTTCCCCGCCGATCCTCGAAGCGCGCCTATGACGACGACGCGACGATCGCGAAGCGCCGGTTCGTAAAGGAGCGGTATTCGTGATCAGGATCGTCATCGGGGCCTGCGCGATACTCGCGCTTGCGGCGTCAGGTCCCAATGCGGCGACCGGCAGTTCGCAGGCCGCGCCGTCCGGCGCGCAGGCTGCCTCCGCAAGCCCCGCGGAGCTCGATCAGCTCCTCGCGCCCATCGCGCTCTATCCCGACCCTCTGCTCGCGCAAATGCTGATGTGTGCGTCGAACCCGGGCACGCTCGCCGCGCTCAGCGAATGGCTGCGCAGCCACGAATCGCTGAAGGGCAGCGAGCTGCAGAACGCCGCCACCGCAGCGGGGTTCACCGAGAGCTTCGTCGCCATGGTCATCTTCCCCGACGTGGTGAACATGATGGCGGGCCAGCCGGACTGGACCGGGCGCATCGGACGCGCGTTCGCGGCGGATCGCAGCGCGGTATTCGACAGCATCCAGCGTCTGCGCAAGAAGGCCCGTGATGCAGGGACGCTCAAGACGACCCCGCAGCAGGAGGTCGAGAACCGGACAACTGCGAGCGGTGAAAACGTGATCGTGATCGAACCTGCCAACCCGCAGGTCGTCTATGTCCCGCAATACAACCCGCAGGTCGTCTACACGCAGCCCACGACGTCGACGGTCGTCGTGCAGCAGGACAGCCATACCGACGAAGCGGTCGCGGGCCTGATCGGCTTCACCGCCGGCATCGCCATCGGCGCCGCCATCGACAACGACTACTACTACGGCCCGTACGGCTGGCACGGCGGCGCGTACATGTACAACGATGCGTGGGACGACTACTACGACGCCCGCGAGGACGCCCGCGAGGACTGGACGGAACACCGCGAGGACATCGTGGAAGAGCGCGGCGACGTCGCAAAGAACGCGCAGGAGCAGCGGACCGAGC